>JACOTA010000013.1 GCA_016178585.1 Nitrospirota bacterium | reverse complement strand
TCATCCGGAAAGCGGTGGAAGAGTATGGATACAGTCAGAGGGAGGTTGCAGATTATTTGGAGATGCATTACTCTTCCGTTAGCCGGATTGTCAATGGGAATAAGATGGAAAATTCAATAATAAAGACCTGACCCTCTACCCCATGCGAAAAATAATCAAGGAGAAAAAATGAAAAGATCGTTCTGTCTGGTTGTTGTTTTAATACTGGGAATATTGCTATTGGGATCGAGCTGGGCTCTTTCCGTGGATTTAGGAAAAGATGGAGGAGAAATTACGCTGGAGAAGGCGGCAGCGGTGGGGGACGAAAAACGTGTCATAGAGCTATTAAACAAAGGGGCGGACGTTAATGCCGGGGATCAGGAAGGGAATACTCCGCTCCACCGGGCGGCCGGGGCCGGTCATCCCAGGATTGTAAAAATTCTTTTGGCCCATCATGCGGAGGTGAATGTCAGAGATAACGAGGAAGATACGCCGCTTCACTGGGCCGCCGGAGGAGGGCACCAGGAAGTTGTAGAACTTTTGTTAACGCATCGGGCAGAAGTCAACGCCCGGGATAAAAATCGGACGACTCCGCTTCATCGGGCGGCGGGATGGGCTCAAAAAGGGGTGGTTGAACTCCTTTTGAAACATCATGCAGAAGTAGATGCCCGGGATAAAGACGGAACCACTCCATTGCACTGGGCCGCCGGAGGAGGGCACCAGGAAGTCGTTGCGCTATTATTAGCCCATGGTGCGGATGTCAACACCAGAGATAAAGATGGCGGAACAGCGCTTCATCGGGCGGCAGGGTGGAACGTGAAGGAGGTTGCAGAGCTCCTTTTAAGTCACAAGGCGGATATTAACGCCAGAGATCATGATGGAACCACTCCCCTGCATTGGGCGGCTGCAGGAGGACATGAAAGGATGGTAAGTCTCCTTTTGGCTCGCAAGGCGGATGTCAATGCCAGAGATAATGATGGAGATACCCCTCTTCATAAGGCCGCGGGGTGGACCGACAAGAAAATCATCCAGCTTTTATTATCCTTTAAGGCAGATATCAATGCGAGGAATAATAACGGGGAGACCCCTATGGATGAGGCTGTCACAGGCGGAAATCCGGAAGTGTTTGATCTCCTTAAGCAACATGGCGGAATTGAATAGAATGAACAATGGTCAATATCACACAGGCTCAGAAAAAGGAGAATTTTCCTACCTGTCTTGAGGCTCTTGATGGAATTTGAGTTTTTAAGTTCGCTGGTCATTATTTTTGGTGTTTCCGCTTCACCATTGGTATTGAGTTTTCAGTCGCAAACCTTTCCAAAATGAAGAAGGCGGTGATTGTCGGAGGCGGCGCTCAGGTCTTTCTGACCATTACCTTATCTGCGGCCATTGCTTATTGGGCGACCGGCAACATTTATCAATCTATTTTTCTCGGTTTTATCATCGCCTTAAGCAGTACCGCGATCGTTCTGAAGATGCTTTCTGAAAAGGGAGCGATGGATTCTCCCCATGGCCGTATCATGACCGGGATATTGATATTTCAAGATCTCTGTGTGGTGCCTCTCATGCTCCTTACGCCGGTTCTCTCAGGAGAGGAAGTCAATTATACCAACCTGTTATTGAAATTGGGAAAGGCGATGATGATCATCGGGATCATCCTTTTTTCAGCCAAATGGGTTGTTCCAAAGTTGCTCCATCACGTTGTCTCTTCCGGAAGCCGGGAACTCTTCATGACGATGATTATCCTGCTCTGTCTCGGTATTCCTCTTTTGACTTCAAGTTTTGGACTTTCGCTTTCGCTTGGAGCGTTTCTGGCCGGGCTTGCCATTTCAGAGTCAGAATACGCCCATCAGGCTACGGCAGATATCCTTCCGTTTAAAAACAGCTTTATCGGTTTATTTTTTGTATCGGTCGGAATGTTAATGGATTTCGGCTACATGACCCACAATCTTTCGCAAATTATTATTACGGTTATTTCGATTTTTCTGCTTAAGTTCGTAACCGGTACCGCCTCTGCGTTAATGATTGGAACCCCTTTGAGGACTTCGATGCACTCTGCCCTCGGCATTTTCCAAATTGGAGAATTTTCATTTGTTCTTGCCATAGCCGGAAAGGAATTAGGCATCATCTCAGAGGAGTTTTACCAGTTATTTCTCTCCTCTTCGGTGGTAACTATGATCGCAACCCCCTTTATCATGACCGTGGCACCTTCCGTCTCCGGTTGGATCGCGTCACGGCCTGTTTTGAGGGGTCTTACCCGGCTGAAGAAAATTCCTAAAGATGACCGTTTTCCGCGAAAAAAAGAGGGCCATGTCATTATTATCGGATTCGGGCTTAATGGAAGGAACCTTGCCCGGGTTTTGAAAGAGTCTGAGATTCCTTATGTGATCCTTGAAATGAACAGCGATACTGTGAGAGAAAAGAAACACAAGGGAGAGCCGATCTATTATGGCGATGGGACGAGTCAAGAGATTCTCCATAAGCTGGGGATCGAGAAAGCCAGGCTTCTTGTCGTGGCCATATCAGATCCTGCTTCTACACGGCGGATTGTTTCAACCGCGAGGCTTGAGAACCGGGAGATTTATATTATCGTCAGGACAAAATATGTTGCCGAGGTTGATGACCTGAAGGTGCTGGGCGCCGACGAAGTTATTCCGGAGGAGTTCGAAACCTCGATTGAAATTTTTTCGCGGGTTTTAAAAAAGTATCATTTTGGGGACAAAGTTATTCAGGATATGATCGATAAAATTCGGCAAGACAGTTATACCGCATTGCGGAAAGGGGAGCTTCCGAAATGAGCGTTTCATAGAAGAGCCCATCTAAAGCAACCTGTGAGTTCGAATGAAGTATTCTTGTTCCCTCTTGATCATCCTGATCTTTTTTTTAAGTGTTTCTAAAACGGCGTTTCCCGAAGGCGCCGATTCCTCCCTGACTCTTTCGAAGGCGGTGAGTCGGGCGTTAGAAGAATATCCCGCTATCCGGGCGTCGAGAGCCAGCCATCAAGAAGCAGAAGCAACGCTGGGGATAAACTCGGCAACGTATCTGCCTCTGGTCAAGTTAAACGCTTCAGCCACGCAGTTTGAAAAGCCGATGATCGTGACCCCTCTGCACAGTTTTGGCCTTTCCCAGGTTCCGCAGTTTGATCAAACGCTGTATCAGGGAGGTTTAATGGTTAACTATTTGCTCTTTGATGGCGGGGTACGCAATGCAAGGGTTCAACAGGCCCGCGCCCAGTTGGATTCTGCCGATACCGATCTTAGCGTCGTAATCCAGGACGTCATCGCGCGGGTGGTTTCAACCTACCTGGCCATCCTGACCAATCAGAAAATTCTTGAAGGCCACAACCAACGGATAAACGCACTTAAAGCGGAACTTTCCCGGGTTCAGCAGTTTTACAAAGCTGGCCGTTCGCCCCGGGTGGATATCCTTAAAGTTCAGGCCTCCATAGCAAATGCTCAGGCCGATCAGGTTAAAAACATAGAGAAATTAAATCTATCTAATAAGGAGTTAAGCCATCTTCTTAATGTTTCACTTGAAGAAATAAAATATTCAAAATTGGTTCCGGTCGGGCTTTCAAACCCGTTTCTTGATCCTCAAGAAAATTTAAAAAAAGAGGGGGGACAGTCGAGTCTGTCGGTAAAGCAGAGGCATAAAATAGAAATTGCTGACGCTGGTTTGGGAGCGGCGAGGGGAGGGCGTTGGCCGGACCTTAATCTCGTCGGCAACTATTTATATTTTGGGAGCAGTCAAAGCGAAAAAGCGGTGGAATGGCAGGCAGGAGCGCAATTGTCTTATGTTCTCTTTAACGGTGGAGCCATCCGGCTGGAAATGGCCAGGGCCGAAGCGGTGAAACAAAATGCCTTAGAGCGGCTCAGGCTGGCAGAAATTCAGACCCAACAGGAGATCGACCGGGCCGTTTCTGCCATCGAAGAAGCCCATGCCCGGGTGGAAAGCCTGGAGACTTCGGTAGAGCGATTGGAAGAGGTGGCTCGAATTGAAAAATTGCAGTTGGAAACGGGTTCTGTGACAGAAACAGATTACCTCAACGCAGAGACTGATCTTCTGGTCGCGCGTAATAATCTGATCGAAACACGTTATAGTGAAATTTCAGCCTATGTGGAATTGAGACATGTGACAGGACATCTTAATCTTCGCTGGTTGACTGAAACCGTAAAGGACTTGCCATGAACAAAAAAAAGAGAATGATCCTCCTGGTGCCGGGTGTTCTTCTTATCGGGCTGGCGGTTGGATATTTTATTAAGCGGCAAGGCCTGGGACCCAATGAACTGGTGGTATCAGGGGTTGTGGAAGCGACTGACGCAAAGCTCGGGTTTCAGGTGCCGGGCCGGATTGAAACCCTTACTGTCAAAGAGGGGGAAACGGTAAAAAAAGGGATGGAGCTGGGGTATCTCGACCGGACCGAGGCCGAAGCCCGCCGCCAACAGGCCGTTGCCCAGGTTGCCGGCGCCCGCGCAATGCTTCGGGAGCTTGAAAGGGGTTTTCGACGGGAAGAAGTTTCCCAGGGAAGGTCGGGATTTTCAGCCTCTTTGGATAAAGTCAAAGATGCTCAAAGAGATTTTGACCGGGCCAAACAGCTTTTCGACGGGGGAGCAATTAGCCAGGAGGCTTTCGATAAGGCAAAATTTGCGCTCGATTTGGCGAAGAGCCAGAATGCGCAGGCTGGGGAACAGCTGAAAATGTTGGAATCGGGTCCTCGAAAGGAAAAAATTGAAGCTCAAAAGGCGCAGTTAAAACAGGCTGAAGCGGCGGTAAGCCTGGCTGAGGCGGTGTTGGCCAATATGGTGATTGTTGCCCCCTTTGACGGGTTGGTGACCGTTCGCCACCATGAATCGGGTGAAATCGTTCCGGCTGGATCGCCCATTATCACTTTAATGAATCCCGACGACCGTTGGGCGAAAATTTATATTCCTGAATATCGGATGGGAATCGTTAAAATCGGTCAGCCGGTTACCCTCTCCGCAGACACCTTCCCGAAGAAAAGGTATCAGGGAGAGGTGACTTATATTTCCTCGGAAGCTGAGTTTACCCCCAAGACGGTTCAAACCGTTGAAGAGCGGGTCAAATTGGTTTACGCCGTAAAGGTACGCATTAAAAATGATCCTGCCTTTGAACTGAAACCGGGCTTGCCTGTTGATGTTCACCTGAATGGGCATGATGCAGGATAAACCCTTCGTCCAAATCGATCAGCTTTCGCGCAACTTCGAAAGCAATGTCGCGGTGGATCATCTGACCTTTAACGTCAATCAGGGAGAGCTATTCGGCCTTGTTGGACCGGATGGAGCGGGAAAGACAACCACTTTGAGGATGCTGGCGGGAGTTTTAAGACCCACCTCGGGGGATGCCATGATCGGTGGTTTTAGCGTCGTCCATGACTCCGAAAGGGTCAAACACGAGATTGCCTACATGTCTCAACGGTTTGGTCTTTATCACGATCTGACCGTTTTGGAAAACCTGATCTTTTATGCTGACCTCTATCAGGTTTCCAGGGCCGAGCGCGGCGCGCGGATGGAGAGGCTCTTTTCTTTTTCAAATCTGAAACCGTTTAAAGACCGTCTTGCGGGACAACTTTCTGGCGGAATGAAACAAAAGCTGGGGCTCTCGTGCGCGCTGATTCACCAGCCGAAACTCCTTTTGCTGGACGAGCCGACCTTTGGCGTAGACCCGATTTCGAGAAGAGATCTCTGGCTGTTCGTTCATGACATGGTTGCCGGGGGGGTAACAGCCATTATCAGCACCGCCTATATGGATGAAGCGGAACGTTTCGACCGGGTTGTCCTTTTACAGGAGGGGCGGATACTGACGATGGATTCGCCCGAGGCGATGCAGAAAGGTTTGGAAGGGGAAGTGATTAAGTTGAAAGTGGAAAATGTGCGGGAGGCCCGGACTATTATCGAAAAACTCCCGCAGGCGAGGCGTGTGGCTATTTTTGGGGAACGGCTCCATATCACAGTCAAATCTTTTGAGGAAAGCGGCCCGGAAATAGAAGCCGTCCTCCGCCAGGCGGGCATTCCAATTCTGGATCAACGGGTTTCGGTTCCGACCATGGAGGATGTTTTTATCGATCATGTTGAAAAAATGAAGAAGAAAAATGCCTGAGTTAGAAAATAAATCTGTGTCGGTTGAAGGATTAACGAAACTCTTTGGAAGTTTCACGGCTGTCGACAACGTGACCTTTCACGTTCGAACCGGGGAGATTTTCGGTTTCCTGGGTCCCAATGGCGCCGGGAAGACCACGATCATAAAGATGCTGACAGGTCTTCTGCATCCCACCCGTGGAACCGGCAGCGTTTCTGGATTTACCCTGGGTAAAGAAACGGAAGCCATTAAACGGAGCATCGGCTATATGTCCCAGCTTTTTTCGTTGTATGGCGACCTCACGGTAGAAGAAAATATCGCGTTTTTCTCAGGATTAAACGGAGTGGCCAGAGAAAACCGATCGGCAAGACGCGATTGGGTGCTGGAAATGGCCGGTCTGACCGAACATCGGAATCGGATGACCCGGGACCTTCCCCTCGGCTGGAAACAACGTTTGGCTCTCGGTTGCGCCGTCTTACACGAACCGAAAATCCTTTTTCTTGACGAGCCAACCTCCGGCGTAGACCCCGTTTCGCGACGACGGTTCTGGGACCTGATTGATCTCCTCGCCGGGGAGGGAACCACGACCCTGGTCAGCACCCATTACCTGGAAGAGGCTGAATATTGCCACCGGCTTGCCCTGATGAACCGGGGAAAACTGATTGCCTTGGGATCGCCCGATCAACTTCGGGCCGGTATGAGCGGACAGATTTTCGAATTACGAACGGGCGATGACCTGGGGGCTGTAAAACTCCTCCAGGGGTCCCCCGGGATTAAGGAGGCGGCTCTTTTTGGACGAGCTCTTCATGTGACGGTTGAAGACCCCTCCCGGGTGATCGATTCAATCCCCCTTCAGCTTTCTGCCCATGGGATCACGGTGAATCAAATGGAGAAAATAACCCCCTCTTTGGAAGATGTTTTTGTCTGTCTCGTTCAAAAAGAAGGGGGCGCCCGTCTGGGTTGATGGAGCTTTGAAATGTTGAATATGACCCGTTTGTTGGCCATTACGCGTAAAGAGATCCTCCAGCTTCGCAGAGACAAAAGGAGCCTGATTCTTGCCTTTCTTCTACCGGTATTTCTTTTAATTTTATTTGGATATGCGATTAGCTGGGATATTAAAGACGTTCGGACGGCGGTCCTGGATCAAGACCATTCTGCGCTCAGCCGGGAGCTTTTGGATTCTTTTCAATCCTCCGGGTATTTTTCAATTGTCAGGACTCTCAGCCGGGAATCTGAAGTCTCCTCTTTATTAGACCGCGGCCAGGTTGCGATCGTCCTTATTATTCCTCCTGATTTTGAGGAAAAATTCGGGACGGGAGAGGGCGCTAAACTTCAGGCCCTGGTCGACGGAAGCGATGCCAATACGGCGACGGTTGTTCTCGCTTATACCCAGGCGATTGTAAGGGCCTTTTCTCCAAATTTCGAAGCGCAAGGAACGACCTTTCAACCCCTCATCATAACGGAAAGCCGGATCTGGTACAACGAAGAGCTCCTTAGCAGGAACATGATTGTGCCCGGACTGGTTGCTGTGATTATGATGATTATCGCGGCGATGTTGACCTCGCTCACCATTGCCCGGGAATGGGAAAGGGGAACCATGGAACAGCTGGCCGCTACCCCTGTCTCGCGGGCAGAGGTCGTGCTGGGAAAACTTCTTCCGTATCTATTAATCGGTTTGGTCGATGTCCTTCTCTGTACGGTTTTGGGTGTCTTTCTCTTTGAGGTCCCGTTTCGTGGAAATTCTCTTTTATTCATGGTTTTAACCCTTTGTTTTTTGACAGGGGCTCTGGGTTTGGGAATGTTTATTTCCGCCGTGGCACGGTCCCAACTGCTGGCGACGCAATTAGCCATGGTGCTCACGTTTCTCCCGGCTTTTCTTCTTTCCGGATTCATGTATGCCATTAATGTAATGCCGAAGGCGCTTCAGATGATTACCTACTTCATTCCAGCCCGTTATTTTTTGGTGGTCACCCGGGGAATTTTCCTCAAGGGGGTTGGCCTGGAGGTGCTCCGGCTCCAGGGATTTCTCATGGTCGTTTTTGCTTTATTGGGGATTCTCCTGGCCATCCGATTTTTTAAGAAGGAACTTTAATGGGCATTTCAAATAAGTTTGATCGGGTATGGCAATTGGTCTGGAAGGAGTTCCGGCAGATTTTCAGGGATCCCCGTTTAGCCCGGCTGATTTTCGTAGCGCCGATCATTCAACTGGTTATTTTCGGTTATGCGGTTTCGACCGATATTCGAAATACGCCGGTTTTTGTTGTGGATCACGACCCGAGCCGGTTTTCAAGAGAGGTCGTTGAGGCCTTGACCGTTTCAGGCTTTTTCAAGGTGGTTGGGCGATCCGACAAACCTTCTGATATCGTTAAGGCGCTGGACTACGGAGACGCGATGATGGGCGTAGAAATCCCCGTTGATTTTACAAAGCGGCTGGAGGAGAGAAGTGGAGCGGAGATCCAGCTTTTATTTGATGGAACCAACTCCAACACAGCGATGGTTGCCCGTTCGTATGCCGAGCGGATTGTGCAGAACTATGGAAACCGGTTTGGGGTCGTAGAGAGGCCGTTGACGATCGATTTGCGGGAGCGGGCGTGGTATAATCCTTCTCTCGTCAGCCGGAATTATTATGTGCCGGCGGTTGTGGGGATTATCATCCTGCTGGTCTGCCTTCTCTTGACTTCGCTCGCCATTGTGCGCGAGCGGGAAATCGGAACCCTGGAACAGATTCTTGTTAGCCCCTTGACGGCGGGTGAACTGATCACAGGCAAAACCATTCCCTTCGCCATAATCAGCCTGGCCGATATGACCCTTGTGACCGCAGTCGCACTCCTCTGGTTCAGGATTCCGTTTGAAGGAAATTTTTTTAACCTGTTTTTCGCGAGCATTCTTTATATTCTTCCAGCCCTGGGAATTGGATTGTTTATCTCTACCATTTCGAATACCCAGCAAGAAGCTTTTATGACGAGTTTTCTCTTTTTTCAACCAGCCGTTCTTCTTTCCGGGTTTATGTTCCCTGTTTCCAGCATGCCCGATTTTTTCCGCTGGCTGACTCTTTTGAATCCGGTGCGCCATTACCTGGAAATCGTTCGGGGAATTTTTCTGAAAGGGACGGGTCTGCTGGAGCTATGGCCGCAGTATACGATTCTTTTAATCATGGGGGTCGCGACCCTCTGGTTTTCGGCCCTGAGGTTTAAAAAAAAGGCTGTGTAAAAGGCGGCAAAAAGGAAAAACAGCCGTCTATTGGATTAGACAGGTAAAAATCTCTTTTAAAATCAAAGGCAATCCCCTATTCTTCTTTTCCCTGTCTAATTTTTTAGACATGTTTGGTTTTTAGATCGACAGTGGAAGCGTTTACATAGGGTATAGAGGGACGATAAAAGTCTCATAACTCATGATTATTTAATAATATTTTTTAAATTATTTGAAGTCTTTGATTCCTCCCGTTGTATGGCATGGTGGTTGCAGTTTTTTAGAGTATGATCATCTTTTCACTTAATTTCAATTTGCCATGGGAGTTAAGAAACGGACTTTCTCCTGAAGGCAAACTTATTCCGTGACAAAGGAGAAATTCATATGAATCTCGTGCGATGGGATCCATTTAAGGAAATTGCCGAGGTCTCCGATCGGCTAAAAAATATTTTTAGCGGAACGTTGCCCCGGCGCGTAGGGGACAAAGAAGCTCTCACACTGGTGGATTGGGTGCCAGTGGTCGATATTAGTGAAACAGAGAAGGAGTATTTGATTCAGGCCGAGTTGCCTGAGCTGAAGAAAGAGGAGGTTAAGGTTTCAGTCCAGGATGGTGTGCTGACCCTTCAGGGAGAGCGCCATCAGGAGAAAGAAGAAAAAGGGAAAAAGGTTCATCGGATTGAACGTTCGTATGGATGTTTCGAACGGAGTTTTACGATTCCCGGTGATGCGGACGAGAATCAGGTTTCAGCCGAATTTAAAGAAGGCGTATTGAATATTCACCTCCCCAAATCGGAAAAATTGAAACCAAAAACGGTGGAGGTGAAGGTAACCTGATCGACCCTTTAGGGAGGAGGTTATTAATGAAAATACCATTACAGATCACTGTCCACAATCTCTCGCTTTCCGAGGCGGCTGAGATAGATATTCGGGAAAAGGCGGCGAATCTTGATTCTCTTTATCCTAACATTACCGGTTGCCGGGTGGTGGTAGATGCTCCTCACCGACACCAGCAGAAGGGGGTGTTATACAACGTCCGGATTGATTTGACCGTTCCAGGCAAGGAGTTCATTATCAGGCGGGAAGCGCATGAGGATGTCTATGTTTCCATTCGGGACGCCTTTGACGCCGCGCGGCGTCAACTGGAAGAATTTGACCGGCGTCAGCGGGGCGTTGTGAAGACCCACGGAGAGGTGTTGCCGGTCGCCCAGGTTATTCGCCTCTTTCCAGAAAAAGGATATGGGTTTATTGAAACCCATGACGGACGCGAAGTTTATTTCCATCGTAACAGCGTTTCAAATGGAAATTTTGAGCATTTGAAAGTTGGATCTGATGTCCGTTTCGTGGAAGAACTGGGAGAAAAGGGGCCTCAGGCAAGCACCGTCCAGGTTCTGGGAAGGCTCCACTGACCGTCAAATGTGTCATTTCAAGTAAAAATGTCATCACTAAAACCCGTTCATTTCAGGGGATTCGTCTCCTGGAATGAACGTTTTTCCAACCCACCGAAGTTTACCGTAACGTCTTTATTAAATTTTTATTTTCTTGAGATCAACCTTACCCACCCCCAGTTTTTTAAAATAGCCGTCTTTTCAGGCCAGAGGAGGGAGTTTCCGTCACGGGTCAAAACGTCTCCCGTTATTTCTCCTCTGTCGTGATTGCAATGGCCTGAAGCGCTCATGAAACGCGTTTCAGGCAGGTGGTTTGTCTAGTAAAGGGTTGTTGGCGTACGCCCCATTCCTCCAACCCCCTCCCCTGGCCTTGGTCCCGGTTTTATGGACGAAAGTTAAGTTAGGAATTGAACTGAACCGACCGTTTAAAGTATAATAACCAAGATAACAGCATCTTTCTGGAATCCTTTAAATAACGAGTATCAAACATGATTAGTCAAGAGACATTAACCTCTTTTATCCGCAAAATAATGCCTGATGCGGTTGTCGAGGTCGTGGATCGAACAGGAACCATGGATCATTTTAAAGTGTCCATTATTTCTAATGGTTTTAAAGGAAAAAATCTGTTAGACCGGCAGCGGTTTGTGTATCAAGCTTTAGATGAGCCAATGAAAGATGGCAGAATTCATGCACTTGAAATTAAATCTTATACGCCTGAGGAGCGTCCGAGCTAGCTCTGGGAGCGTTTTTACAGCGGACATAAGCTTTTAAAACATAGCTTTGCTGCAGAACTGCTCGCGAGCAAGCTATGTGGGATGGGATGCACTGCCGCAGGTAGGCGTGAGTCTCAATAAAAAAAACAAAGGAGCAAAATTAAAAATGGAAAATTCAATCGAACAGGAAATTAAAAAAGAAATTGCTGAAAATAAAATTTTAATTTATGGAAAAGGAACCAAGGGGATGCCCCAGTGTGGTTTTACCATGGAAACGATTAAATTTTTCAGCAAATATGGTTATCCTTTTGAAGTGGTTGATGTTTTAAGAAGTCCGGAAAAGAGGACCTTGCTTTCACAAATGACCAATTGGCCCACCCTTCCCAAGGTTTTTATTAATGGGGAGTTTTATGGTGATACAGATATATTGGATGAAATGGAAAAAAAGGGGGAGGTTAAACCTCTTTTAGATAAGTCATTTGGTAAAATAACTTAAACGGTCACATTTAAAGTGTTACTTAAAGTAAAGGTTTAACAATGTCAAAAGAAAATAAAAACAGCCGGGTGATTTTAGAAGGCACGGACAGAGCTCCTTCTCGGGCGATGTTAAAGTCCGTTGGTTTTACCGATAAGGACCTGGATCGTCCGATTATTGGAATTGCCAATACCTGGACAGAAGTCGGACCTTGTAACTACCACCTGAGACGTCTTGCAGAGAAAGTAAAGGAAGGTGTCCGGGCCGCCGGGGGAACCCCGATGGAATTTAACACCATTACCATTTCCGACGGAATTACCATGGGAACAGAAGGGATGAAAACGTCTCTTATCAGCCGGGAGGTTATTGCCGATTCCATTGAATTGGTAGGCCGGGGGAATATGTTTGACGGCGTCGTTGCCCTTTCCGGCTGTGATAAAACCATTCCCGGAACCGTGATGGCTTTGATTCGGCTGAATGTGCCCTCGCTCATGCTTTATGGCGGGTCGATTATGCCCGGTCATTATCACGATAAGGATATTACCATTCAAGATGTCTTTGAGGCAGTAGGGGCGCATGGAAAAGGGAAAATAAGCGATCAGGAATTAAAAGAAATTGAAGAAACCGCCTGTCCTGGTGCAGGCGCCTGCGGGGGCCAGTTTACGGCCAATACGATGGCTACCGCGATGGAAATTATGGGAATCTCGCCGGCCGGAAGTGGAAGCGTTCCCGCGATGGATCCTAAAAAAGATGAAGTGGCTTTTAAGGCCGGGATCACCGTTATGGAAATGGTTAAGAATAATATTCGGCCGAGCCAGATTATTAAACGCCATTCGATTGAAAATGCGATCTCTTCTATCGCGACAACCGGAGGTTCGACCAACGGCGTTCTTCACCTTCTTGCGATTGCCAAAGAGGCCGGAATTCCCTTAAAAATTGAAGACTTTGAGGATATTAGTTCAAGAACTCCTTTACTTGTTGATTTGAAGCCGGGAGGACGGTTTGTCGCAAACGATCTTTACCAGGCCGGTGGAATAACCCTGGTCGGCAAGAGGTTATTGGATGGAGGAATTCTTCATCCTGATGAAATGACGGTTACCGGTCGAACCATTGGGGATGAAGTTCGTCAGGCTAAAGAGACGCCCGGACAAAAGGTGGTTCATCCGCTTTCAGACCCGATTAAAAAAACCGGAGGACTGGTGATTTTAAAAGGAAATCTTTCCCCGGAAGGTTCTGTGGTGAAACTGGTGGGCTACGAAAGACTTTTTCACGAAGGACCCGTTCGTGTGTTTGATCGCGAAGAAGACGCGTTTAAGGCGGTTCAAAAAGGGGAGATCAAGGCTGGCGACGTGGTAGCGATTCGATACGAAGGTCCGGTCGGAGGACCCGGAATGCGCGAAATGTTAGGCGTGACCAGCGCTCTTATGGGAGCAGGCCTGGGAGATTCCGTAGCTTTATTGACCGACGGGAGATTTTCCGGGGCCACCCGCGGCCTTATGGTCGGGCATGTCGCTCCTGAGGCCGCTTGCGGCGGGCCGATTGCCGCCCTGCGGGATGGCGATATCGTTACGTTTGACATCGCAAAAAGAGAACTGCGTGTAAACTTGACCGGAGAAGAGATCAAAAACCGGTTGAAATCCTGGAGTCCTCCGCCGCCCCGCTATAAAAGCGGTGTGATGGCGAAATATGCCAGGCTGGTTTCATCTGCGGCAACAGGCGCCACCACAGGGTAATTGTTTTGTTTAAACCGGCTGACGGATTTTGTATTTTTTTGTTACAAATTGAGAAACAAAAATTTAACCTTCCATCTAAAATTTTCTAATTTTTTAAAATTTTAAAAGTAAAATGCCTTGATTTTGTTTGACAAATCAAAGGTTTTTGATATTCTTTAAGGAGTTTATTTAAATAGCCTACATTTTTGTTAGTCCGGTTTAAGTTCTTATTTGAAGTAAGGAATTATGTTCTTTTTTCATCAAAAAAAAGAAGTCTCGGCAGAATCCTATCTCACCTTTTTTATCATTACATTTTTTTATTTTGCAATTTTAATTTTTTTGTCAACTGATTGGTATTAGTAATCTGATAAGAGGAAAAAGAATATATGGCATCTAAAAATGGTAAAAACTATGAGCGACGAAAGCAGAATACCAATGTTGAGTTCAATGATCGTAGAAAAACGGAGCAAAGAGGGCAGGAAATGGTTGTTTCTGAGGATCGGCGGCGGTTATCTTCTCAAGTTCGTAGCCATGAGCGGGAAGTTTTTAAAATTCCCGTAAGTTTACAGATAGAAGAAAAAGAGATACGAGGATATACACATGATATCAGTCCGACAGGCCTTCTTGTAATCTGTGACATGAAATTAAGGATAGACACTCCGATAACGCTTCAATTTTCATTTGGAAATGTGTGTAATTTGAATATATCAGGGCTTATTGTTTCTTGTCGCGGAAATTCAATTGGGATTAAATTTTCTGAGATTCGGGAATGGGAACAAAAAATATTGGATTTTGCCGTAAAAGAACTAAAACAAAACCCATACACTAAAGATCAATCTGTTTTAAATATTATCATTTCCCAAAAGAAATTGGATGATACCTCAAAGCTAGAGGGAAAATCTAAACAGTCTCGCCGTTCTTCCGCTCACACTTCTAAATTTATAGGATGGGGATCCTTTCTCCCTTCTAATGAAATTCTAGCAAAGGATATTAACCTAAGGGTTAATGCCAAGGGATATAAAAACGTAGGCGAAGTAGTTGAAGCTCTCACGGGAATAAAATCCAGACGGTATGCAGATTCAGATGTTTATCCCTCCGATTTAGCTGCGCTCGCGGCAGAAGAGGCTTTAAAGAATGCAGGTATGGACCCGATGGATCTAGATGTTATTATTTTCTGCGGAATTTCAAAAGATTTCGATGAACCGGCAACAGCGGTTGTGGTTCAAGATAAAATTGGGGCAAAAAATGCTTATTCTTTTGATTTAACCAATGCTTGTAATGGTTTTGTCTCTGCTATAGATTTGTTGGATAGCTTGATATCTTCCGGCCGATGTGAGAATGGCATAGTGGTGTCCGGGGAAAAAATTTCAATAGCCATAGATTGGGCACCTAAGACTAAGAAGGATTTTAAATTAAACATTTTTTCATACACGATTGGAGATGCCGGAGGAGCGGCCGTAATGAGCCGGACTAAAACAGGAGAAAATAGGGGAATCCAAGGACGATGGTTTTCTACGGAAAGTTCTTATTGGAGATTAGCTTTAGCAGGGACGTTAGAGGGTTTTAATTCCCATAATAAATTCTTTCGATCTGAAGGATTAGATCTGGAAAAAGCAGCAATAAAATGTGTTCCTCAGGGAATTGAGGAAATCACAAATCAACTTGGTTGGTCAGTTTCCTCAATTGATATGGTTTTCCCACATCAAATTCCAGTTACATTAACCGAAAATTTATATCATAAAACCTTAGGGATTGCTCCCGAGAAACTTTTTTGGACATTCCCAAAATATGGAAATCTTGCCACCGCAAGTATGCCAGTTGCTGTTTGTGAAGCAATTAAAGCCAATAGGGTAAAACCTGAAGATAAAATATTATTTCTTGGTGTGGCCGCTGGTTTTAGCATTGGAATTGTAGGGCTAAGATTTTGATGAATACTTTTCTTTATCATTTATTGGGGGGGTTGTATTTAACCTCTTTTACTACATTCCTTCTAGGCCTTTTCGTTTTATCTAAAACAAAAAACAGATCCCTGGGTTTAATTTTCTTTTTCTACTGTTTTTCCCTCTCCTGGTGGAGTTTTCTTGAGGCTTCGATTACGTCAAGTTCCGATCAAAAAAGTGCATTAATACTTGGGAGATTAGCGGAATTTGGCGCTTTCTTTATTCCAACTCTTTTTGTTCATTTCGTCACCATTCTTTTACAGCTGAGATTTTCCTTTTTGAAAATACTTACTTTTTATGGTTTAAGTATGTTTTTTAGTTTTCTTTGTTTTACTCCCCTTTTGATTTCCAAGGTTGTTCCAAGAACCGATATTAATTTTATGATAATTCCCGGGCCTTTATATATTCCCATGCTTTTCTTTTTTGCTTTTTGTGTAATTTATGGGAATTTTAAACTTTTTGACGCTTATAAAAAATCAAATTCACCGTCGAAAAAAATACAGATGGGATATCTTTTCTGGAGTTCTATTTTTGGTTATATAGGGGGAAGTTCTAACTTTTTATTGGTATTTGATCTAAAAGTGCCTATTTTAAATGAATACGGTACTTATGCTGTTCCCATTTATGTTGGAGCAACTACTTATGCGATTGTCCGATATCAATTAATGGATATTCGGACAGTTGTCCATAAAACAGCGATGTGGCTTGGTATGTCTTCATTGGTTTTAATTCCAGTTGGAATCGGGTTTTATTTCGGGCATGGTGTAATACAAACCTTGTCCCCACTTCAACATGGCTTGCTGGTTGGGGTCCTTGCTATTTTATTAATTCCTTATGTAAAAGGTATTCAGCCTCGCATTGATAATATTTTTCATCGGCGAAAATATGATATGCAGGCAATTATTCAAGGATTGGTGCGGGAGCTTGCGGCATTAAAAAACCTTGATCTTTTAATCGCAAAAATTGCTACCAAAATAAAAGAAGCGCTTTATGTTTCCAGAATAACGATTATCGTTTTGGATGATAAGAATCAGAATTTTAAGGTGATTGGAGCCGAAGAAAAACTTCAATTGGATGACCCTTGTTTGTCCTGTATTAGAAAACTGGACGGGGTGATTGAATGGGAAGAGATAGAGTTAAACCCAAAATTTGAACCCATTCGTCAAGTGGCAAAATCTTATTTTCAAAAATTTGACGCGAAAATTGTCCTTCCTTTAATTCATGATGGAAAATTAATAGGTGCTATCAATTTGGGAGAAAAAGATAACTTAAAGTCTTTTTCGAAAGTGGATATAGACTTTTTATCCAATTTAAAGACCGAAGCCTCAATTGCGCTCAGTAACTCTTTGCTTTATGACAATGTCAATAAAATGTCTAAAGAGCTAAAACAATGGTCTATTGAACTGGAACAGAAAGTCGATGAACGGACCAGTGAATTAGCTGAACGTAAAAAGGAACTAGAAGAGTCTTATGAAAAATTAAAAGAACTGGATCAATTTAAGACCGAATTTTTTGCCAATGTGAACCATGAACTCCGCACGCCGTTGACGTTGATCCTTCTGCCGGTCGAGATGGCTTTGAATAAAGATTATGGCGAACTTTCTCCCGCCCTTGAAAAAAACCTGATGATGGTAAAAACGAACGGGTTCCGTTTATTGAATCTCATTAATGGACTCCTTGATCTGGCAAAAACAGATGCAGGTAAAATGGAGTTATTTAAAAACAAATATGATTTAAGCCTGATTACCCAGGGCATTGTCTCTTCTCTTGCCTTAATGGCTGATAAGAAAAATATTAAGTTAACCTTTTTGGCCAAATTCCCCCTTCCTGAATTTTATTTTGACAGGGAAAAAATCGAAAGAGTTTTAATTAATTTAATTTCAAATGCTTTGAAATTTACAGATCCAGATGGCCTTGTTGAAGTGTCTTTAGCCCAAAAAGAAGGAAAAATTGAAATCAGAGTGAAGGATACGGGGATCGGTATTCCTGAAAGTTTTCGAGAAAAAGTGTTTGAAAGGTTTACACAGGTAAATAGCTCCTCAATTCGAAAATACCAGGGAACCGGCCTTGGGCTTGCTCTTTGTAAGGAATTTGTAGAGCTTCATGAAGGAAAAATTTGGGTGGAAAGCGAAGAGGGAAAGGGGTCGACTTTTGTTTGTCTCCTGCCGGTCGTTGCGAATATTGAGGAGGGCGGGTACCCAATCGACCGGAGGGTCAAGGATTTTGAGAACGCGGAAAAACGCCGGAACGTCGATTTAACCAAATCGCTCTCTATAAACGCTTTGTACCAATCGCCTGATTTATCAAAACCGGAGGAAATACAGGAAACGCCGGTTGAGAATGGAAATAAAAAATATCAAATTTTAATTGTCGAAGATAACCTGGAAATGCAGGCCTATATTCGCTTTATTCTTAAGGATGACCATCTCATTTTAACCGCCAAAAATGGAGTTGAGGGAATTGAAAAGATTAAACTCTTTAAGCCGGACATGATCATCTCTGATTTAATGATGCCTTTAAAGGACGGGTATCAGCTTTGCCGGGAGGTTAAAACAGATAAAGAAACCCGTCATATTCCCGTTATCCTCTTGACCGCGAAGTCTGATGTTTCATGCAAAATCGAAGGCCTTGAAGCGGGAGCGAATGAGTATCTCTCAAAACCTTTTAATGCCGAAGAGTTAAAAGCCAGGGTAAGGTCGCTTCTTCAATTAAAGGCGCTGGAAAAAGAAAACGCTCAAACAAAAAAAATGGCGGCAATGGCGGTAATGGTAGCGGGTGTGATTCATGAAATTAATAATCCGATTAGTTTTACGAAGACCTCCTGGCAGACAATTTCCGAAGCCCTTGATCAATTAAAGACCATCGCGGCCGATTCGAATTTAGAAGCCCATCGGGAAGAAGTGTCCGAATTAATGGGATCAGCCGATCTGGCCCTTGAAATTGTCAAAAAGGGGCTGGATCGCATTCAACATGTCGTGGGCCGTCTGCGAATCTTTGAAGGGAACCGTTCTCTTGATTTTGAGCCGGTCAATATCAATAATTTAATTACCCGCCTGGCGGGACAGCTCTTAGTCTTAGATAGAACCGGAGGGTTATCAACGGATAAAGAAACGATTTTTAAAAAAGATTTTCATGTTGAAACTCTCATCGAAGCGATCCCTGTTTTGTTAACCCAATCTTTGGAAGTGATCATGGATAATGCTTTAAAAGCCACAGAAGGGGCGGGCCCGGTGTCGATTAAGACCTGGGAAGAACCAGGAGAAAAAGTATTTATCTCAATTAAAGATCGTGGCAAAGGAATTAAAAAAGAGAAACTCGAACATTTGTTTGAACCATTTTTCACGATGAGAGACGTGGGAGAAGGGATGGGTCTGGGCCTTTTCCTTGCTTATCAGGTCGTTCAAGCCCACCATGGCTTTATATCCGTAAAAAGCCAGGAAAATGTTGGCACCGAAATGATCATTCAGTTGCCGGTCAGCCAGCCTAAGCCTGATTTTCTTCCAAACGAGCAGTCCGTTCAATCTAGCCTTTAATTTTCTTTGACGGGTTGCTTTTTTAACACCCTGCAAGGGTTATAAAAATGACTGAAATCGATTTCAAACAGTATCCGATTCTTTTCGTGGATGATGAGGATCTGGCCGTCAGCAGTTTAAAAAAATATTTCGAAAAAGAGTTTACCGTTTTTACCGCCACGCAAGGGGACGAAGCCCTTGACCTGATTGACCGCCATCCGGAAATCGTCTTGATTTTAACAGATCAAAGAATGCCCAAAATGACAGGTATCGAACTTTTGCGAAAGGTCATGGAAAAACGGCCGGATATCATTAGAATGCTGATGACGGCTTTTACCGATTTGAAGACCCTCATCAATGCCGTTAATCTTGGCCAGGTGTATCAATACGTTGAAAAGCCGTATGAACCGAGTCAACTTAAACAATATTTAAAGAGCGGAATCGAGAGATATTTTCTGATTAAAGAGAGGGACGGTCTTTATTCTGAAAAAGTTGGAACGATGCAGAAAATGGCCAGAATGAACCGGTTGGAGGCCATCGGGATTCTCGCGGCAGGAATGGCGCATGAAATCAACAACCCTCTTGTCGCCATTCAAACTTTTCTGGAAATGGCGCCTAAGAAAAGGACGGAAGCCGATCCCGATTTTTGGGACACGTTTCATAAGGTTGCGACCAAAGATGTCATCAGGATTCGAAAAATCGTTTCTAAATTATTGACTTATGCGAAAAATAAAAAAGAAACCCGGTTATTCCTTGTAAAAACAGATTTAAACAAATTAATTAAAGAAACGATTGTTCTTTTGGAAAAAGAGGCGGCGAAGAAAAAGTTGTTGATCAAGGGAGAGTTTATCTCAGCGTTGCCCCTTATTTCCCTCGATATTGAAAAAATGAAACAGGTGATAATTAATTTAATTTTAAATGCCATCCATGCTGCTTCTGAAGGGTTTATCACAATAAAAACGGCAAACCTGGATGAAAATTTCGTCCAGTTCTCCATTTCCGATACGGGCATTGGAATTTCCGAAGAAAATATGGAAAAACTGTTTAATCCATTTTTTACCACCAAAGAAGCCGGAACCGGTTTAGGCTTGATGACCTGCCATGACATCATTGACAAGCATCGGGGATTCATTAATGTCAAATCTGTTTTATCAAAAGGAACAACCTTTATCATTCAACTTCCGGTCGACCCGGAAAAACATGAAAGACGCAAAAATCCCCGTTAAAATCCCTTAAAAAAACCCGCCGATTTTCGCGAGCCCGTCAAAATTCATCCATGGCCTTTGTTTTTTAAAGATGTTATAATTTTTATATGTTAAGAGCGGGCATTCAAGTACAAGAAATCGTTGATAAAGTTTTGGAATATAGTCCGAAATCTGATGTGGCTTTGATTAAAAAGGCCTACGAACGTTCGTTGGGAGCTCACCAGGGACAGATCCGAAAATCGGGAAAACCCTATGTGGAGCATCCACTTGAAGTGGCCCTCATCCTGACCCAGCTTCGGCTTGACGTCCCCTCCATCGTCGCCGGGCTGTTACATGACACGGTAGAAGATACGACCCTGACCCAGGAAGAGGTGGCGCAGGAGTTTGGGGCGGCAGTGGCCTATCTGGTAGAAGGGGTGACCAAGATTGGGAAAATTAATTTTTATAGCGACGAGGAAAAGCAGGCTGAGAACTTTAGAAAAATGTTGTTATCCATGTCGAAGGATATTCGGGTCATCTTAATCAAGCTCGCCGATCGACTGCATAATATGCGAACCCTGGAGTTTCTTCCCGAAGAAAAACAAAACCGGATAGCCAGAGAAACATTAGAGATTTATGCTCCTCTTGCAAATCGGTTGGGTATCGGATGGATGAAAGGGGAATTTGAGGATCTGTGTCTCCGGTATTTAAAGCCCGATATTTATTTCAGCCTGGTGAAAAAAATTGCGAAGAAAAAGGAAGACCGGGACGCTTTTGTCAAAGAAGTCATTGAAAGCATTAATAAAAATTTAAAGGAAAATCACTTTTCAGCCGAGGTGACCGGACGGTCCAAGCATATCTTCAGCATTTACCAAAAAATGGAAAAAAATGGTATTTCCTTTGAAGAGGTTTTTGATCTTGCGGCAATTCGGATTATTACCGATACCAAATTTAATTGTTATGCCATTTTAGGTTTAATCCATTCCCTATGGAGACCGGTGCCCGGTCGGTTTAAGGACTATATCGGCGTGCCAAAATCGAACCTTTACCAATCTCTTCATACTACGGTGATTGGACCGCGGGGCGAGCGGGTGGAGTTTCAGATTAGAACTGCTGAAATGCATCAACTCGCTGAAGAAGGGATCGCCGCTCATTGGAAGTATAAAGAAAAAGGGAGTTTTGACGAGAAAAATGATGCTGTTTTTGCCTGGTTAAGGCAGTTAGTGGAATGGCAGCAGGATCTTTCCGATAACCGGGAATTCATGAATTCCGTAAAGATGGATCTCTTTACGGAAGAGGTTTATGTGTTTACCCCCAAGGGCGCGGTCAAAGAGTTAGTCAAGGGGTCAACGCCGGTCGATTTTGCCTACAGCATTCATACCGAAGTCGGCGATCACTGCGCCGGTGCAAAAGTAAACGGCAAGATCGTGCCTCTTCGATATGAGTTGAGGAACGGCGACATGGTTCAGATTATCACTTCTCCAACCCAGCTTCCGAATAAGGATTGGTTGAAGTGGGTTAAAACACCAAGAGCTAAAACGAAAATCAAGCATTGGATTTCCGTTGAAGAGCGCAAGCGAAGCCTGGAAATCGGTAAAAAACTCCTCGAAAAAGAGTTAAGAAGAAATCATTTAAGCCCTGCCTCAATCTTAAAAGCAGATATGTTTCAAACCATATTAAAAGAACTGGGCGTTTTATCTTTAGAAGAATTGTGGGTTTCGTTAGGATACGGCAGAATTTCGCCTCACCAGGTCATCCAAAAACTTCTTCCCGAGGCCTCTTTTAAAGAAGGGCTAAAAGATAAATTAGTTCAGAAACTCGGCATGGAGAAACAAGGCGTTAAGATCACAGGGATGAATGATATTTTAATTCATATTTCCAAGTGTTGTAATGCCGTTCCGGGCGATCCGATCATCGGTTTTATAACCCGCGGAAGGGGATTGTCGATTCATTCCGTGGAATGTCCGAATATTGACGAACTGGATTATGACAAAGAACGAATTGTCGACGTCGATTGGGAAACTAAAACCGATTCAACCTATCCGGTTAAAATTTCGGTCTTAACGGTGGATAAGCCTGGAATTCTGGCCAGCGTTTCTCAGGCCATCGCCTCTTCGGAAGCTAATATCACCCATGCTGAAATTACGACCTCCGCCGAAAATAAAAAAGCCAGTTTGATCTTTATTATTGAAATTAAGAATATCCAGCATTTGGACAGGGTTTTTAAAAATATCGAAAAAGTGGATAGCGTCGTCCAGGTTCGCCGGGTCCGCGGCTCATGAATTTGTACCAGAGTCAGAAGGCTTATTTTAAAACGGCCTATGAGAAGGAGAAAACCCCATGGCCGAATTCCAACCCCACTCCCCAGGTTAATGAATTTTTATCTATTATCAAGAGAAATCTCCCGTCTGGAAAAATGCTTGATATGGGGTGCGGAGAAGGGCGCCATTCCGCTCTCTTTCAAGAGAACGGTTTTATCTCGTTTGGTGTCGACTATCAACCTCAGGCGTTGAAAAAAGCCTTGCTCCGAATCCGCGAAGCCAGTGGAGAGAAATCCGGCGGACCTTATTTTCTCGCCGGGGATATCTTTAATCTCCCCTTTTCACCCCAAAACTTCGATGTCATCCTCGATTACGGTTGTCTCCATCATATTCGAAAAAGAGACTTTAAAATTTATTTAGGCATTCTTTTAAAAATGCTGAAACCGGGAGGATTTTATATTCTATCCTGTTTTTCAACCGGGTATAAGCATTATCCAGGAGAAAAACGGACCCGGGACTGGCTGACGCATAAGGGGCATTATGACCGATTTTTCAACCAATCAGAATTTCCGATTCTTTTTGGCGCGGACTTTGATATGATGAGGCTCCTGGAGGAAAAAGAGGGAATTCATGAATTTTTCCACGTCCTGATGAGAAAAAAATAGCGTCATTGTAGGGGCAGGCCCCTGTGCCTGCCCTGTATGAAAAAGGGGAAACGGTTTGTCCGATATTTATTTTATCAACGGTCAATTTCTTAAGCTCGAAGACGCCAGGATCTCAATTAACGACCGGGGATTCCAGTTCGGAGACGGTGTTTACGAGGTTATTCGCAGTTATAACGGGAAGGTTTTTCATCTTGAAGAACATTTAAAACGGTTTGAGAAGAGCGCTTCAGAAATTGAGCTTCCGCTTCCGGTATCTTTAAATGAAATTCAGCGATGGATTCAGGAGGCTTTTTCAAGATCCCAATACCCGATGGCCAAAATATATATTCAAATGACCCGGGGACTTGCGGAGAGGAGCCACCCGTTTCCGGTTAAAATTCAGCCAACTTTTTTAATTACGGTACTGGAACTGCATCCCCTCTCGCCGGTTTTGACGCAAAGAGGAGTTGAGATAATCACCACGGAAGATTTACGCTGGGGACGCTGCGATATTAAATCGCTGAATCTTCTTCCAAACGTTCTTGCCCAGCAAAAAGCTAAAAAAGCGGGGGTGTACGAGGCTTTAATGATCCGGAATCAGCGAGTGACCGAGGGATCGATCAGTAATTTTTTCATGATTAAGAACGACACCTTAATCACTGCTCCTCTCAGTCATTTTATTCTACCCGGTGTTACCAGAGACCTTGTTTTAAGTCTTGCCCGTTCTTTAACCTTTAAAGTGCTGGAAAGGGATATTTTCGTTCAGGAGCTTTATCAGGCTGATGAAGCCTTTATCAGCGGAACGACCATCGAAATTGTTCCGGTCGTCAAAGTCGACGGAAAACAGATCGGCAATGGGATTCCGGCGGGCATGACTCAAACGCTGATAAAGGAATTTCAGGCCCTTACTCTGGCTTGATTTTTCATTGGTAAATTTGTTGTTGCAATTGATATTATTTTTATGATACAAATATCACTCGTTGTAGGGGGTTTTTTTGAAAGTGGGCTTGTCTTCTGCCCACTTTTTTTGTTTAAAATCCTGGGGTTCCAACAAAGAATTTTCTATGATGCAGGATCAGCTTTCCCAGATAAAAAACTCCATTATTTCGATCTTAAACTCACTCAATCTGGAATTGGTTGATCTCGAATACCTTGGGAATGCCCGAAAGGGGATATTGAGAGTGACGATAGATAAGCCGGGGGGGGTGACCCTGGAAGAGTGTGAGAAGGCAAGCAGAAATATCGCGCCGGCGCTGGATGTTTACAATATCATTGACCATTCTTATGTTCTTGAAGTATCTTCTCCTGGTCTTGACCGCCCGTTAAAAAACCCGGAAGATTTTCAGAAGGCGGTGGAAAAATTGGTTCGAATAAGAACCGTTCCCCGAATCAATCCCCAGGCAGTTTTTGTGGGACGGTTGATTTCAGTGCAGGAAAATGGGACAATTGAGGTTTTAATCGAGGGCAAAAAGGAAGAAAAAATAACGGTTTTATTTAAAGATATTGCAGCAGCAAACCTCGAAGTCGAGTGGTAGGACTGAAGCAATAGAGTACTGAAAGACCTGGCCGTTGATAACGGGTCAGGGTAAAAGGGGAAAAAATGAATCGAGAATTACTTTCAGTCATTCAACAAATTGAAAGAGATAAAGGTATACCGGGAGAAAGGATTATAAAAGCCGTGGAATTGGCTTTAATGTCCGCCGCCAAAAAGAAATTCGGTTCTTCCGAAAACGTGCAGGTCAAACTGGATCCGGAAACGGGTGAGATTGAAATGGTCTCACTTAAGAAAATTGTTGAAGACGTCATAAACCCCAAGACTGAAATCTCGCTCGAAGAAGCGAAAAAGGTTGATGAAGGGGCTGAATTTGGAGATGAAATCGGGTTTCTTCTCGAGATGGAAGATTTTGGACGTATTGCCGCTCAGGCCGCCAAGCAGGTTATCTTTCAAAAAGTCAGAGAGGCCGAATGGGACGCGGTTCAAAAGGAATATGGCGGCCGGGTCGGTGAAATCGTTACCGGGACGATTTTAGGGCAGGAACGGCGCAACTATATCGTGGAGATTGGAAAAACGGAGGCTTCCTTGCCGAGACAGGAACAAATGCCCCGTGAGAATTTTCATCGCGGAGATCGGATACGGGCCTATCTGCTCGAAGTGAGAAGCTCTTCAAAAGGCCCTCAGGTTATTTTGTCAAGAAGCACCCCGGCTTTTGTCGCAAAGATGTTTGGGTCGGAGGTTCCCGAGATCGCCGAAGGAATTGTTGAAATTAAGGCTGTGGTAAGGGAAGCGGGAGATCGGACTAAAATAGCGGTTTCCTCAAAAGACCCGGCCGTTGATCCGGTCGGCGCCTGTGTCGGGGTAAAAGGGTCCCGTGTGCAGTCCGTCGTAAGAGAATTGAGAGGCGAGAAAATAGATATCATTACCTGGACGGAAGATCCGCGGACTTTTATCGGTGAAGCCTTGAGTCCCGCAATTGTCGAAAAAGTCGGAATTAACGAAAAGGAAAAGTCCGCGATCGTTGTTGTAGCGGATCAGCAGCTTTCTCTGGCAATCGGGAAGAAAGGCCAGAACGTCAGGCTGGCTTCCAAGCTGACGGATTGGAAGATTGATATCATTAACGAGAGCGAATATGAAAAAGAGCGCTCGAAAGAGAGAGAAAAAGAGGTTTCTCTTGCGTTCGCACAGGAACACAAGGCTCAGGAACTCAAGGAACAACTCTCCCTTTCCCAGAATGTTTTGCCCAGAATATCTGATCTGCCCGGCGTGGGTGAAAAACTGGAAGAAGCTTTAAAAGAGCATGGTTTCGATACGTTAGAAAAAATTGCCGGGGCCACAGAAACTCAATTAAGCGATATCCCGTTAATTGGGGAAAAAACCGCAAAAAAAATTATAGAGTCGGCTATTGATATTTTAAGAATCAAGCAGAGTACGACGTAAGAGAGAAACCTCGCTTTTAAGGGATTTTTGGAAAATCAGGCATGAGAGTTTTTGAGTTAGCTAAAAAATTAGGCATAGGGAGTAAAGATCTTTTAACGGTGCTTCACGATTTAGAGATCAAGGCAACCAATCATATGAGTTCGATTGAAGCTGGAGATATCGATCTCATTACCAAAAAAGTAACCGGAAAAAAGGAGACTGCCAAAAAATCAGGTTCCGCGATAAAACCAAGCAAAGAAAAACAAAAACCATCGGGCCAAAAAATCGTTGAAGAGAAACCGGTTGAAAAGAAACCGAGGATGCTCTTAAAGAAAAAGGCCAAAGTTGAAGAAGTAATTGAACCCCCGGTTTCAGCCCCTTTACCGGCATTAGAAGATTTGAACTCATCGATTTTACCGCAGGAAACCTCCGATGTAAGACCCCCTGAAATTCTCCGCGGGCCGAAAAGCGATGAAATTTCACACCAGGAAAAAGGCGCGGTTCCCCCGGCCGCCGACGCGTTGACGGGAAAACCTCTATCTCCCGCCGCTGAAAAAACGGATGAAAAACAGAAAAAGAAAACGGTCGAAGAAGAATTGTTGCTCCAAAAAGAAAGCCTTGCTAAATTCAAAGACAAATTCAAGAAGGTCAAGAAATCGAAGGAAAAGGACGCGACCCTCACCCAGGTTCCTTCAGAGACCCGTGACTGGCAAGATTTCAAACCGATTCACAAGAGGGATGATCGAAAAGCGGGACGAAGAGTTCACTCGCCCGCCCCTGTCATTGATATAACAAAACCGAGAAAAAAAGTGATTAAACTGATCGAGGGAACAACCGTTAAAGAATTCGCGGAATTAACAGGAATTAAGAGCGGAACGCTTATTTCAAAATTAATGGAAATGGGGGCGATTTCCACTCTCAATCAACCCATTAACCTGGATGCGGCTTCTTTGATCGCCGAAGGGGTTGGAATTAAGATTGAAGTTGTTCTTGATAAAACAGAAGAAGAAATAATCGATTTTCAAGAGGATAAGGCGGAAAATTTACAGCCGCGGCCCCCGGTCGTGACGATCATGGGTCATGTGGACCATGGTAAAACGTCTTTATTAGATGCCATCAGGCAATCCAAGGTGACCGATTCGGAAGCCGGGGGAATTACCCAGCATATTGGCGCGTATGTGGTAAACGTCGGGGAGAAGAAAATTTGTTTCCTGGACACACCGGGACATGAAGCTTTTACGGCCATGAGGGCAAGGGGCGCCAGGGTCACCGATATTGTCATTTTGGTGGTCGCGGCCGATGATGGCGTAATGCCTCAGACGATTGAAGCCATTAATCATGCAAAAGCCGCCAATGTTCCCATTATTGTGGCTATTAATAAAATTGACAAGCCTGAAGCAAATGTGGATAAGATTAAGAACAGCCTTTCAGAATATCAGTTGATATCCGAAGCATGGGGAGGTCAAACGATTTTTGTTGAGGTTTCCGCTAAAAAGAAAATCGGGATAGACACCTTGCTTGAAATGATTCTTCTCCAGGCTGAAGTCCTCGAGTTAAAAACTGACCCGAATAAGTTAGGAAAAGGCACGATTGTTGAGGCCAAACTCGACAAGGGCAGAGGTCCTGTCGCTACGGTTTTAATTTCTGAAGGGAAGATTCAGATCGGAGACTTTTTTGTAACGGGAATTTACTCAGGAAAAATTCGGGCATTGATTAACGACCGGGGACAGCAGGTGAAAGAGTCGGGTCCATCCTGTCCTGTCGCGGTGATCGGGCTTGACGGGGTTCCTCATGCCGGCGATTCTTTTTTCGTCGTTAAAGAAGAAAAAGTCGCCAGAGAGATCGCTTCCTCAAGAGCTTTGAAGCAACGGGTGGTAGAGATGAACCTGACAAAAAAAGTGACTCTGGACGAGCTGTTCGCTCAAATCAAAGACGGTGAAGTTAAAGAATTAAAACTCGTGATCAAAGGGGATGTGCAGGGTTCTGTAGAAGCTTTAAGGGAATCTTTAAATAAGTTAATCACACCTGCGGTTAAGGTGGTTGTGATTCATAGCGGCGTGGGTGGAATTAACGAAAGCGATGTCTTGCTCGCTTCCGCGAGTAATGCCATCATTATTGGTTTTAATGTAACGGCTGAATCAAAGGGCTCCCAGCTGGCTGAAAGAGAAAAGGTCGATATTCGCTTTTATAATATCATCTATAACGCCGTGGCAGATGTTAAAGCCGCAATGGAAGGACTGCTTGAACCAACCCTGAAGGAAAGGATTCTCGGAAGGGCCGAAGTGAGGCAAACCTTTTCGGTGCCGAAAATGGGAACCATTGCCGGGTGTTATGTGGTCGAAGGGGTCATTACCCGGTCTGCCGTGGGCGTCCGTTTGATCCGCGATAATATCGTTATTTATGATGGCAAACTCGGTTCTTTAAGAAGGTTCAAAGACGACGTGAAGGATGTGCAAACGGGGTATGAATGCGGAATCGGCATTGAAAATTATAATGACCTTAAGCCCGGCGATGTGATCGAAGCGTATACGATTGATAAGGTTGCGGGAAAGCTTGATTAATGGGATTAAATGATTATAGGAATTTTAAGCGTCAGCATTCATATACCAGGGAGTCAATCTTTAAAGGATAAAAGACAGGTTATAAAAAGCGTGATGGAACGGACCAGAAACAAATTTAACGTCGCTATAGCTGAAATCGGAGATAATAACTTGTGGCAAAAAGCAGTTCTTGGAATTGTCTGTATAGGGAATGAAAAAAAGTTCATTAATCAGGTCATTGACAGCGTTCTTAATTTCATAAGATCTTTTCCTTCTCTCTCTCTGATTGATTTTCAAATAGAACTTTTATAATTGATTTTGAAGTTTTGAGAAAATGAACAAGGGAAACACGTATAAGAGAGCAGAGCGGGTCGGGGATCAGATTCGGGCGGAAATTGCTGACATTATCTCAAAAAAAGTTAAGGATCCCCGGATCGGGCTTGTGACCGTGACTTCTGTTGTTTTAACGGATGATTTAAAAAACGCCAAAATTTTCATTTCTCCTTCTATGGGCGTTGAGGGGAAAGAATCGTTAAAAAGTCTCTCTCGTGCAGCTGGATTCATCAAGAAAGAGTTGGGAAGCCGGTTACAACTCCGTTTTATACCGGAGTTGGTGTTTAAATTAGAGGCGGATTCGTCTTCGCGTTTATTGGAATTGTTGGAACAGATTAAAAATAAGTGAAGTAACAGGCTTAGCCTGTGACGGACTTGGGAATGGTCGTAGTTAGACCGAGCGTAACGCGGGGTTCGGGGGCAATGAGAGTGATTTTCTCGAAGGCCCCTGAGTATAATAGGAGGAATCAAATTCCGGAGACAATCATGGATAAGGCGATTCAGATTATTAAGAAATATCAAAATTTTATGGTCACCACCCATTGCAATCCTGAAGGAGACGCACTCGGTTCGTCGCTGGCTTTAGCGTTATTTTTAAAGCAACTGGGTAAAAATGCCAGGGTTGTCATCCATGACCCCATCCCTTATTTTCTGGAGTTTTTACCCGAAAAAAACATCATTTTTCAATCTGAGACGATTGATGAAAGATTTGATGTCATTTGCGTATGTGATTGCGGAGATATTGCAAGGACAGGTTATTTTAAAAACCCGGCGCCCGGCGAGAAAATCAACTATCCGGCCGCTGAGGTCATTAACATCGATCATCATGTTACGAATAAGAACTTTGGCACCGTCAACTGGATTGAAGGTGAAGC
Organism: Nitrospirota bacterium; assembly: GCA_016178585.1. NCBI lineage: Bacteria > Pseudomonadati > Nitrospirota > Nitrospirota bacterium. The sequence continues at coordinate 70,342 of JACOTA010000013.1, read as the reverse complement.
CAGCGCTACGGGTGAAATGATTTATGATTTAATCCATGCCATGAACGGAACGATCACGCCGGAAATCGCAACCGCGATTTATACGACGGTTATTACGGAAACCGGTTCATTTCATTATTCTAATACGACTCCCAAAATGTTTAAAATAGCTTCTGAATGCGCGGAAAAAGGGATTGACGTGAATCTCATCGCGTGCGGGATTTTTGATACCAGTTCAAAAGGACGTCTCACCCTCCTGGCAAAGGTTTTAGAAACCCTGGAAGTGAGCAAAGAGGGTAAAGTCGCAACCGTCTTTGTCACCGGTGATATGTTTAAGAAAACAGAAACGACGGCAGAGGATACGGAAAACTTTATCAGTTTTCCAAGGTCTATTAACGGGGTTGAAGTGGCGATCCTTTTTAGAGAAAATAACCCAAAAGAATATAAGGTGAGTTTACGGGCACAGAAAGATCTGGACGTGTCCGAAATCGCCGAGTCGTTTGGAGGCGGGGGACACAAAAAGGCGGCAGGGTGCACCATTCAGGGAACCCTGTCTGAGGTGAAGGAGAAAGTTCTTCAAGCCGTTGGAAAAAGGATAAAACATTTGTGATGGTGGAGGGTGTTTTAAATATCGACAAGCCCGCGGGATGGACTTCCCATGATGTGGTCGCCAGGCTCCGGAAAATCCTCAAGGTTAAAAAAATCGGACATGCAGGCACCCTTGATCCGGATGCGACCGGTGTTTTAGTGGTTTGTGTCGGGAAGGCCACAAAAATCGTCGAATATTTAGTAGGCCTGGATAAAGAGTATGAGGCGGTGATGAGGCTGGGTGAGACGACGGATACCCAGGATGCTTCAGGAGTCGTTTTGGAAAAAGCCGCCTGGGAGCATGTGACGGACAAAGATCTTTTAAATTGTTTTAGCAGGTTTACTGGAGAGATCACCCAAATTCCTTCTGCCTATTCCGCCATTAAGGTTCGGGGAGTTCCTTCCTACAAATTAGCCAGAAAGGGAGAGGAAGTTGAGATCCCCCGGCGGAAGGTCAAAATTTACAAAATAGAATTCCTCAAAAGGGAAGGTGCGGACATATTCTTTAAAGTTCATTGCTCAAAAGGGACTTATATTAGAACCCTATGTCATGATATAGGGCGCGATATTGGCGTTGGGGCGCATTTGCGCGCATTAAGGCGAACCCGTTCGGGAAGTTTTCTCATTGGGGATGCCTTGTCTCTGGAATATTTATCCGGTTTGATGGAGACCGGCCGGTTGGATAAGAAATTTTATGGAATGGACGAAGTCATGGCCGGTTTTCCTTCGATTATTCTCGATGAGGAAAGGGAGAAAAAAACTGTCCATGGAAATCCTGTTTTTTTAAACGCTGAACAGGGTGCAACTCTTCTGTCCGGTAGTTTGGTCAGGCTTAAGAACCAGAACGGCAGTTTAATCGCCCTCGGAGTATTGGAAGGGGAGAAACTTAAAAAAGTAAAAATAGAAAAGGTTTTAATTCATTAAGAAAGGAGTCTAGGGGAGTCTTATGTTAGCTAAAGAACAAAAACAGGAAGTCATTCACCAGTTTCAAACTCACAAGGATGATACGGGTTCTGCGGAAGTGCAGATCGCGATTTTAAGCACCCGGATCACTTATTTAACCGAGCATTTTAAAATTCACAAAAAAGATCATCATTCCCGCCGCGGGTTGATTCGATTAGTGAGTCAAAGAAGAAAAATGCTTGATTATTTAAAACGGTCAAACCTTGAAGGTTATCAACAAATTATTTTGAAATTAGGAATCCGCAAGTAACGTCCACACCTTCCTCTTTCGGAAGGGTGGCTTTAAGAATATAAAGGGTTTTTAGAATTTTAAAGGGAAAAGAGAAAAAGAATGGTGCATAAAGTTGAAATGATGCTGGCCGGCAAGAAGCTGATCCTTGAAACAGGGGTGTGGGCAAGACTTGCCGATGGAGCCGTAAAAGTCCAATATGGAGATACCGTTGTTTTGGTCACTGTGGTAGCTTCGAAAAAAAGTAAACCCGGAATTGATTTTCTTCCTCTCACGGTGGATTATCAGGAAAAAGCCTACGCGGCCGGAAAAATCCCGGGAGGTTTCTTTAAAAGAGAAGGAAGGGCTTCAGAAAAAGAAATCTTAAATAGCCGCCTGATTGACAGACCTCTCAGACCGTTGTTTCCGCAATTCTTTTATAAGGATGTGCATGTGGTGGCTTCTGTCTTATCCGCGGATCAGAGCGCCTCAACCGATTTTCTCGGAATCATCGGCGCTTCAGCGGCCCTTTTGATTTCAGATATTCCTTTTACAGAACCTGTGGGGGCCGTTCGGGTGGGGAGAGTGAATGACGACATCGTCATCAACCAGGATGCTTCGGAAGCAGATAAAAGCGAATTAAACATGATTGTAGCGGCGACGAAAGAGGCCGTGATGATGGTCGAAGGGGGTGCCCTGGAACTTTCTGAGGAGGTGGTTTTAAAATCAATTAATCGCGCCCATCAGGAAATCCAAAGCATTTTGGAAATTCAAAAAGAGCTTCAGGCAAAAGCCGGGAAGAAAAAAGAGAAAGTCCTTTCCGTTGAAATTAATTCAGAACTAAGAGCCGGAGTTGAAAAAGCGGTTTTAAACCAGATTCGGGAAGCTGTGCAAATTACTGAAAAGAGTCTCCGGCAGGAGGCCCTGGATTCGATCCTGGCTAAAGTTCAGGAAGCTTCTAAAACTGAGGACAAAAAGGAAAATGAAGATCGAGTGCGGGATATTAACGTGATTTTTCACGATTGCGAGAAAGCGCTTGTGAGAAAAGGGATTCTTGAAAAAGGGATACGTTCCGACGGCCGTGGAACAACCGACATTCGCAAAATTTCTGTCGAAGTGGGAGTATTGCCAAGGACCCATGGGTCAGCCCTTTTCACCCGCGGAGAAACCCAAAGTTTGGCGGTTGTGACGCTTGGGACTTCCGACGATGAACAGAGAATTGACGGCCTGGAAGGGCCGACGACGAAGAGCTTCATGCTTCATTATAATTTTCCTGGTTTTAGCGTTGGCGAAGTACGCGCAATGAGAGGTCCGGGAAGGCGGGAAATCGGTCATGGCGCTCTGGCGGAGCGCGCGATACGGGCGGTCCTTCCTGACAAGAGCAAATTCCCTTACACGATTCGCATTGTTTCGGATATTTTAGAGTCGAACGGATCCTCCTCAATGGCGACAGTTTGCGGCGGCATATTGGCGTTAATGGATGGAGGCGTTCCTATTAAAGCGCCGGTTGCCGGAATTGCCATGGGGTTAATTAAAGAAGGACAAGAGACTGTGATTTTGTCGGATATCCTGGGCCAGGAAGATCATCTCGGAGATATGGATTTTAAAGTGGCCGGAACCCGGAATGGAATTACTGCCATCCAAATGGATATCAAAATTGGAGGACTTGACAGTACCGTGATGGCCCGGGCCCTGGATCAAGCAAAGGCTGGAAGATTGCATATTCTGGAAAAAATGGACGCTGCTCTTTCCGAACCCAGAAAAGAGTTTTCAATTTATGCTCCCAAAATTTTGATCATGAAAGTGAAGCCCGAAAAGGTTCGAGAAGTCATAGGGCCTGGCGGTAAAATGATTCGAAGTATCATTGAAAGAACCGGGGTTAAAATCGATATCGCGGACGATGGAACCATTTCAATTGCTTCCAACGATGACGCTTCCGCAAAAGCTGCGGTGGAGATCATCAATAAAATCACCGAAGATGTTGAAATCGGAAAGCTCTATCTCGGAAAGGTTAGTAAAATCATGGACTTTGGAGCGTTTGTTACGATTCTGCCCAACGTCGACGGGCTTGTTCATATATCCCAGTTAGCCCATCATAGGGTAAAAAATGTTACGGATGAAGTCAAGGAGGGAGACGAGTTTCTCGTTAAAGTTCTTGAGATCGACAAGCAGGGAAAAATCAGACTCAGCCGTAAGGAGGCGATGGCAAATAAAGAAGGTCAAGAGGCCGGTTGACCCTCTACCGGAAGCCTTTTTCCGCCGCCCAAATCCCAATGTTTAAAAAAATGGTTTTAGATAATGGGATCCGGCTTGTCACCGAAAGGATTCCGTCGGTAAAATCTGTTTCCATCGGAATCTGGGTTAATGTCGGTTCCAGAGATGAAGAAGGGAAGGAGCACGGGCTTTCCCATTTTCTGGAACATATGTTTTTTAAAGGGACCCGGAAGAAATCGGCCAAAGAACTTGCCCAGGACATGGATTCTCTGGGCGGGGAGATGAACGCTTTCACCTCGAGGGAAACCACGACGTTTTATACTAAAGTCCTGGATGAACACCTGCCCAAGGCGATTCAAATCCTCTCAGATGTTTTTCACCATTCGATTTTTGATCCAGACGAAATCAAAAAAGAAAAAAAGGTTATCCTCGAAGAGATCAAGATGGTTGAGGATGATCCGGAAGAACTTTTAAATGATTTTTATCTGGAACAGGTCTGGAAAAAAAATCCTCTTGGACGCACCATTCTTGGAACCCTCGACACGGTTTCTTCACTTAAGAGGGAAGATATTCTTTATTTTCTTGAGAAATATTATCATCCCTCACAAATTGTCATTTCCGCGGCGGGGAATTTTAACCCGACCGTACTTTTCAGGCTTCTTAACAAAACCTTCGGAAAGTATAAAAACCAGACACCCTTTGTTCCCAGGAGGATTCCTCCCCGGATGGAAACCGGCGTATTCAGCAAGAAGAAAAATCTTGAACAGATTCATTTTTGTCTGGGGCTGCCGGGGGTTTCTCATACTGATAAAACCCGGCACGCCCTTTATGTATTAAATACCGTGTTGGGAGGGAGCGTCAGCTCCCGCCTTTTTCAGGAAGTCAGAGAGGAACGAGGGCTGGTTTACTCCATTTATTCATATCTTTCCTTCTTTCAAGATACCGGTTTATTTACGATTTACGCGGGAACCAGCGTTAAAACAGTCCGTCAGGTTGTCCAGATCATTCTTAAGGAACTCAGGAAACTGAGGAATGAAGGCATTAGTTCCTCGGAACTTAAAAAGGCAAAAGACCATTTAAAAGGAAGCATGATGCTGGGGATGGAAAGTACCAGCAGCCGGATGGCCCAATTAGCGAAAGATGAAATTTATTTCGGACGTTTTTTTACTCTGGAAGAAGTCATTCAGGATATTGAGGCTGTTTCAAAAACTTCAGTCCATCAAATCGCCCGGCAGGTCTTTGATCCCGCTTTTTATTCGTTAACCTCACTCGGTCCTTTAAGTAAAACAGATTTGGGTCTGGATATTTTGTCTTCCTGATGAACCTGAAAACGTCCGCCCCAAACCGCTGTCATTGGACTTTTTTCCTTCCACTGATTTTGACCGGCCTTCTGGCCAGCGCCTTTATTTTTCTCTCCATTCAACCGGCCTTTGCCGGCGACATTCAAACCTACTACGGGCCTGAAGACCATCTCCAGTCTCACATGATCTCTTTATACCAAAACGCTGAAAAGTCAATTTACATCGCCTGTTTTAACATGACCTCTAAACCCATTACCAGAATGCTGATAAGAGCCAGGAAAAAAGGGATTGACGTCCGGATTATTACCGATCATGGGGAATTGGAAAATGAGCATACCCGTAAGGCGATTCATTCCCTGCGTCAGGCCGGGATTCCGATTAAGGTAAACCGGCATGAAGGGTTAATGCATATTAAACAGGTGATTATTGACGATCAAATCAACACTTCCGGTTCATTTAATCAAACCTGGAGCGCCAACACGCTGAATGATGAACGCTTGGACGTGATTATTGATTCTTCTAATACCCGGAAGGCCAGAGAAAAATTTTTATCGATGTGGAATGATCATGTCCGGTTTGTTGACTTCAAGGATTGATGGTCTTGTAAAAATTCGTCATTCCCGCGAAAGCGGGAATCTAGGGAGAACATAACGACTTGAAAAAACTGGATTCCCGTTTGCACGGGAATGACAAAAAAACCACTTTTTCGGTCTAACTACGACCATTCCACAATCCGTCTCAGACTTTTTACGAGACCGTCAGGATTAATTCGGATCGATTACGGCCAGAAATAAAGAATAAGGCGCAACAACAGGTTTGTAATAAGTCCTGCCAAGCAGTCATCCAGCATGACCCCCCAGCCTCCTTTTAGCGATTGAACCTGAGCAATTAGAAATGGCTTTTTAATATCCAGAAACCGAAACAAAATAAAAGCGGCCAACAGAAGATTCCAATGAAATGGGATGAGGTAAAGGGATATCCAGACTCCGACGATTTCATCCACCACAATAATTCCAGGGTCTTTCTGCCCAAGGGCTTTTTCAACCGAAAAAGAACACCAGACTCCCAGGCTAAATAGACTCAAAATCATCACGATTTGAATCACCGGGGAGAATGAAACTATTGGATAATATAACAATATGCCAACCCTAGACCAGCGATAGACTTCGCACCCACTTATTAATCATGTCATTGCGAGCACCGAAGGGTGCGTGGCAATCTTATCGTAAAGTCTTGAGATTGCTTCACTTTGTTCGCAATGACAGCTTTCTAACTCTGTTCTTGGGAACCATTCAGTCAAGGGTTTTCAAGGACCTGGAATGACCGTCTCTCCGACGCCGACGAAGTTATCCTCATTTCTGGACTTTACATTATGGAGGGATCAACAAACTTCGCCGAAGTCTCCGTTCAGGTCACACCAGGCCCTTTCGTGTGTATCGCCCCGTTTCACTGAAGGATTACAATAAGTCATTGATTTAACTTGACTTAAAGAGGCTTTTTTTGATAAGTTTCCATGCTAGACTTGAAAGCAAAAGGGGTATAATAAAGTGAAGCACTTGGCTTTGCCAGTCCGTAACGCGGGGTTCGGGGGCATTTGGAGCCTCCGAGCCTGCTTTGGGAGCGATCCCGTAGCGGACATATGGTTTTAATCATTTCTCCGCACGGGCCCCTGAATATAATCGAAAAGGAATTTTAGGAATGGCGAAAAAAATAAATTTTGTTGTAAAAGTTACCGATGCAAAACTGCTTGATATCAAAAAAGCGCTTGAAGCCAAAAATATTAAATTAGACAGCATTATCGAAGTTTATAAAGAAGAGATTGTCGATCCATCTGCAACAGCAAAGGCCCCTGAACAGCCCAAAGCGGTTGCGGCAGCTCCGGCCGCTCAACCGGCGGTATCCTCCTCTCCTCCTTTGAAAATTTCGCCCGATTCGGCCAAAAAAGAAGTGCCCAAACCGTCGTCAGATTCTTCCCCGGCTTAACCTTCTGGATGGCTGACTCTCAATTTAAAGAAGAGCTTCTGTCTCTAATGGATCAAAAAGACCATTGGGCATGGAAGTTCTTTTCCCAGGAAAAGATTTCAAAAGATCAGTTGAAAACTCATTTTAAACAGGAATATCGTGTTTACGTGCGGGATTTTCCCATTTTTTTGAGCCGGATTTACAGTAAAGGTCCCCCCACAGACGTTCGTCATGACCTCGCGGAAAACATTTACGAAGAAGAAACAGGAGGGCTTTCTAAAACGGGTCCGCATCCTGTTTTGTTTCTCCAAATGATGACGGGTTTAGGTTTTGATCCTTTGGAATTTCAAAATGTCGAAATGCTTCCGGAGAGTATAAAATACCGGAATTGGCTGGACGAGGTCACCTCCGATGGCGTATGGTATGAAGCGGCTGCAGTCATTGCCATTTTTGTAGAGGGAAGTGTAAAGGATCGGCAGGAAATTCAATCTTCAGGTCAGACCTCGCACCAGGATATTGAAAACACGATTTTAATACACCCTTTGGTTAAAACTCATGGTGTGAATCCAAAAGATATGGATTTGGTTAGAGCTCACAATCTTGTTGAACGGGGCCATCGGAAAGCCGCCTGGAAAATGGTTCTCGATTATGTCGATACGTCTCTCAAACAGAAAAAGATCAAAAGCCTGATTCAGAATACCCTGGACCTCTGGTTGGCATACCGTGACGGAGTTGCAAAGGCGTGTCACCTTATTTCATCCTGAAAATGGAGAGTGTGGTCTATGGTAACGATTGAACAGCATATCATTCAGCAGCAAAGGAAATTTCCGGAATCGACAGGCGATCTTTCAGATTTGCTTTATGATATCGCCCTGGCGGGAAAGATTCTGTCCAGGGAGGTCAACAGGGCGGGTCTGGTCGATATTATGGGATCAACCGGAAAAATGAATATTCAGGCCGAGGAAGTGCAAAAGCTCGACATTTTTGCCAATTCTGTTTTTTTCAAATTATTTGAAAAAAACGGAAGAGTCTGCACGTTTGGGTCTGAGGAAGACGAAAAATGTATTTGCATGGAATCTGATCAAATGTCGGGTAAGTATGCCGTTAATCTTGATCCGCTGGACGGTTCTTCCAATATTGATGCCAATTTGCCGATCGGCACGATTTTCTCCATTCATCGGAAAGTTTCTGTTGGTAAAACGGGGACCGAAGAAGACAGCCTGCAGAAAGGCTCTCTCCAGGTGGGCGCAGGTTATCTCGTTTATGGATCCTCCACGATGTTGGTTTATTCCACCGGACAGGGTGTGCATGGGTTTACCTTAGACCAGGCCTTAGGGGAATTTCTTCTTTCGCATGAAGATATGAAGTGTCCTGAACGCTGTACGATTTACAGTATTAACGAATCAAATCATCATTATTGGGACCGGGCGACCCAGGAATATGTCAGCTATGTCAAGTCGGTCGACCCGGCAACACAAAGACCTTACAACGCGCGTTATGTCGGGGCATTGGTGGCTGATTTTCATCGGAATTTGATCAAGGGTGGAATTTTTCTTTATCCCGTGGATCATAAAGACCCGAAAAGAAGCACCGGGAAGTTGAGGCTCCTTTTTGAAGCGGCCCCCCTTGCGTTTATCGCGGAACAGGCCGGGGGTTATGCGTCCACCGGTACAGAAAGAATTTTGGATATTCAACCGGAAACCCTTCACCAGAGGGTTCCTTTAATTATCGGAAACCGTGAAGAAGTTCTAAGGTACGAAGCCTTTATCAAAAAATACCAAACCTAACTTCGCTGAATCTCGGATTCCAAAGAGGGAGGTACCGTCACTAAAGGGATGATTTTTTTGACCTGGTCGTAGGTATCGATAGATTTTAATTTTTTAAAAAGAAAGTCGAATTTATCTTCTAAAGCTTTTCCGATCTTTTCTTTGGCTTCTTCTGGAAGGTTTGCGATCTGTTTTTTAAAGAAGCCAAATCCCTTTTTCCGGGTTTTATAAATAAATTGTTCATCCGTTTCGTTCGGTTTTTTCTCCTCGCTTAAATTGGTCCGAAGGTATTGATAAATCTCTTCTTTTAAGGCGGGAGGGAATTTTGGGTGGTCGTACATCAGGTTTTGAAACCCCGTGGCGAGATGAATTTCAGATGTTCCGGTATCCGGAAAACGATCAAAGGCCTCATCGGGCAACGTAGAGGCGCCGTGCTGAACCGCTCCGGAAATATGATATTTTTCCCTGGCGATTTTTGACAGACTTTTCAACGTTTCGAAATCGAGTTTAACTTTCGCGATTGTTCCATCTGCCAGGGGAATTCCCCCATGGGATGTGCCTGTCTGTATGCTGATTTTACTGATTCCTGTTTTTCGATGATACCGATTTATCAGAACGTCAAGGTAATTATCCATATAAACTTCTAATTCCTCAACGGTGCTGTTTTTTCCTCCGACTTCGCCGATTTCTCCCCCGATTGAAATGGTTACGCCTTTCGGTTCGAGGGAACGAATATAATTGCTTAACTCCGCGGCCAGTTCAAAATTGACTCTTTGTTGTTCCTTTATCGCGGGTTTGTTTAAATCGACCAGGGTTGAGGAGTCGATGTCGATGTTATAAAAACCGGCTTCGATCGCCTCTTTAATCAAGGTTTTAAGCCCGGCTACCTCTTCTTTTGGATCTTCAAGATATTTTTTGGCATTGGCTTGAAAGTGATCGCCCTGAATAAAAACCGGGCCTTCGTATCGTTCTCTCATAACGGCGGCTAAAATGACAACGGCAAATTCGCTCGGGCTCTGTTTGGTGTATCCGATTTCAGATTTTGCGATTTCGAAGATAAAAGTTCCAGAGTGGTTCTTTTTGGCGGCCCGAACAATAGCCCGCGCAACCTCGTAAGTCAGGCCTCGAATATTAATCGCGGGGACGGTGTACCCGCCTTCTTTTTGATTTCCCATCGCTTCATAAAGGTTTTGAATAGAGGAAGGGATTGCTTTTAATTCGCACGCCGCTTTTTTGAGGAGCCAGCGCGCGGTCCCCTTTACTTTTTTATCAGGATTGAAAACAGCCTGGTAAACAAGCGAATCAAGGGCTTCTTCAATAAACCTTGATTTGTCTAATAGCGTCAAACCCTCCTGATCAACTTTTAAAATATCCGAAAAGTGGCGATATAAATGGTCAATAGATTGATGTAATTCCATAGCATTACTCATTAATCAGGTTCACCTCAATCTTTCGGATTAAAGAAAAAGCAGGTTCGAGGGAAGGGTTAATTTCAAAAGGAGGGACACCCGTTATAGTAGGTTTGGTTTCCCTAGAACTGACAAAGGAGTAACCGCACAGGAAATTGACATCCGCTAAATCTTTTGGATCGATGGGAAATGCCCCGCAGGGTTTAGGTCTGCCGATATCATAAATTTTACAGCGAGACTGTTCTTCCGATCCTTCCAGAAAGACACATTTAAAAACCAGGGTGCAACACTTTCCGCAACCGACGCACTCTCCGACTCGAGTGGCTTCAGCTTCTTTGACATAGTCAGGGTTAAAGTAACAGAGGTAGGTCCGTCTTATTTTATTGAGGACCATTTTCCACCAGGAAGGCGTGGAAAGGGTTGGGCGAAACTTTAGACGGCGTTTAAAAAAAGACATAAATTATTCCTTATGAATCCTGTCGATGATTTACTTTGTAAACAGGTGTTGTTGCTGAAAATTGATATAGGTCTATCATATTAAGAGGTAATGGTAATGGCATATCCTAGCACAACAAAATTCAGACAATCAAGGGAATTTGAGCGTTAGGCCTTTCTGGAGATGCAGTAAATTAGACGATCCGTCTTTTATTTCTAAGACATAACGTGAAGGAAGTTCCGGTCCGAAGACCTCGCACGGATCGTTCGAACAGGGCGGGGCCGATTGAACGATTTCGATTATTTCCTTTTTTTCATTCAACCAGATAATATCGATCGGGATTAACATGTTCTTCATCCACATCAAATGAGGTTCTGTGGTTTTAAATAAAAAAAGCATTCCTTCATTCAGGCCGAGGCGGGAACGCCCCATCAACCCGGTGGATCGTGCCGTGGTCGTGTCCGCGACGACGGCTTCGATTTTTTCACCCCCCGGGAGGATAATGCTGATTTTTTTTTGATCAATGTTGGCCGTTTGCGAGGCATCGACAGGCCGGCCCAGGGCAATAAACAGATAAAAAAGGAGGAGATAAAAAAACCGGGACATAAAGGTCTCTTTCATTTAAGGGTAAATCAAAAGGACATGTTTTTTTGATTGCTCCCAGGTGGTTGGAAGCGGTTTTGCCTGTTCGCCGTCAAATTCCACGGGGACCGGCGTTTCGGACTCGGCTTCTAATTGACTGAAAAAGATAAACGGGGTTTCCGAAAGTGTCATGTGACAACGGAATAAAAACGCAAAGAAAAACCTGGCGATGCTCCAAATTCCTTTTTTGGTAAAAACAAAAACCCCCATTTGACTTTCCTGCAACGAAAGAGTGCCGGCCAGGGTGAAAGGTCCAATTTTAGCTTTTGCCTTCATCACGAGTAATCCGTAACACCGGCAGGGTTTTCCGTCAATTCTGGCGGTTATGGGAGAAAAAGGGTATTTCCACCCAACGGCAATTCCTACCATGATATAGGAAAGAAAACCGGTTATCTTTTTAAGCCGGGGGTGGTGGAAGTCTGTTTGATAAGAGACGAACGCGTCAAAACCTGCGCCGGAAACCAGAAAAAATCTATGGTCATTAATCGTTCCAGGATAGACCGGAATGACCTTGCCGTTAAGAACCTGATCGACGGCCTTTATCGGATCAAGGGAAAGCCCTATCTCCCTCGCCAACCCGTTTCCAGTCCCAACCGGAATAATACCCAGCAAGACGGCCGTACCGTAGAGTTGGTTGGCCACCTCATTAATGGTTCCGTCTCCGCCGGCACAAAAGACCAGCTCAACTTTTTTAAGGAGGCTGTTTTTGACCAGAGCAGCGGCGTCTCCGCTTTTTTGAGTAAATACAATTTCGAGTTCAGGAAGGTAATCTTGAAGGTAAGAAATGACCCGGGGGATAGCTCTTCTTTTATGAAGGGGACCTGAATTGGGGTTAACAATCAAGAGGGTTTTTAACGAATTCAGTCGCATCTGCCGCATTATACAACATTTTTTAAAGTGCTTGAAAAAATAATGAGGTTATTATACAAATATGTCAAATGTCTTCAGTCGATATCCTTAAAGGTAAATTAAAAGCGCAAAACCGGGAAATCTGGGCCGTTGGCGGAGGAAAGGGAGGAACCGGAAAGACCTTCTTATCCGGAAACCTTGCGATTTCTCTCACCCGATTAGGGAAAAAAGTCATTTTAATTGACGCGGATTTAGGCTGCGCCAATCTTCATACCTGTTTGGGAATTTCCGTGAAAGGGGCCACCCTTTCGGATTTTATACGGGGAAAAGTAAAGTCCATCCATGAAGTTTTGCTCGAAACGCAAATACCCAATTTATCGCTAATCAGCGGGGCCCAGGATTTTTTGGAAATCGCGAATCCAAAATATCGCGAAAAAATGAAGCTTATCCGGCAGATTCAGGAACTCGATTTTGAGTACATCATTCTTGATTTGGGGGCGGGAACTTCTTTTAATATTTTGGATTTTTTTCTGATTTCGGATGTCGGAATTTTGACGGTCCTCCCGGAGCCGACGTCCATCGAAAACGTTTATCGGTTTATCAAAAGTTCTTTTTACAGGCGGTTTAAAAAAGTTGTCAAAGATCCCGCGATTAAAGCCGTTATTACGCAGGCGATGGACCAGAAAAATGACCTGGGAATTCGAACTCCTTTTGATTTAATCGAACAGGTGGAAAAAATCGATTTTGAAGTCGGAAGGACATTAAAGGAACAGATTTATAATTTCAAACCTAAAATCATCGTTAACCAGGTACGGTCAAAAGATGATATCGCGCTCGGTTTTTCGATGCGTAGTTCCTGTTCCAAATATTTTGGAATTCAGATAGAATATGTAGGCTATGTCGAATATGATGATTCGGTATGGAGGGCAACGAAAATGAGCCGTCCGCTGATGCTCGAATATCCCTATTCCACTTCGGCGCAGGGGATTAATCGAATATCGCATAACTTATTAAAAAAAGAACAGCTAAGTTTTGACTTTTTAGTCCAGTGAAGCAACTGGCTTTGCCAGTGACGGACTTTGGAATGGTCGTCGTTAGACCGAGACGGACTTTGGAATGGTCGTAGTTAGACCGAGACGGACTTTGGAATGGTCGTAGTTAGACCGAGTGGAACGCGGGGTTCGGGGGCATTGAGTGTCGTTTGCGAAGGCCCCTGAATAGAATGGATGAAGCAACTGGCTTTGCCAGTGCGGAACGCGGGGTTCGGGGGCATTGAGCGTCGTTTGCGAAGGCCCCTGAATAGAATGGATGAACAGATACCAGGATTCTAATTATTACGAGCTGCTCGAAGTCCCGCAGGATGCGACTTTAAAGCAGATTAAAACCGCTTATTTTTTAGCAAAAAAGACTTTTGGAGAAAAGAACCTCGCAACGCTCTCGCTTTTCTCCGAGGAAGAAAGAGCCGCCATCTGGCTGAAAATCGAGGAAGCTTACCACATTTTGTCTGATTTTGACCGGAGGAAAAGTTATGATATCTTTCTTGCGAGAGGATCAGATTCTCCTGATCCATGGGCTCCGGTTCAGAAAGAGTCTGAACTCAAAACGCCGATTTCGTTTCCCGATTCAATAACAGGTTCTTTTTTAAAAAATCTCCGTGAGCAAAAGGGAATTAGCTTGCAGAACCTGGTGTCACACACCCGGATCGGAGTGAATTATTTGGTGGCAATTGAGGAAAACCAATTTAAAAATTTTCCCGCTGAGGTCTATTTAAAAAGTTATCTTTCAGAATACGCCAAATATTTAAACGTTGACCCCAAAAACCTTACCCGGAGTTATCTCAGGCATTATCATTCTCAGGATATTAAAAAGAAATAACTTTTTAACAGGGGTTTTTATTAAATCATTAAATGGCTGTTCTTATAGATTCCCCCAAAATGCTGATTATTTCATGCAACTGGCCGGGAGAAGCGGATAAGGGGGGCATTAAAACAAGAATGTTCCCCAGAGGCCGAATTAAAAGGCCTCTTTTTCGGGCCTCCTGACAGACCTTCATACCTTTTTTTTCTTTTAACATGAAAGGTTCTTTCGTTTTTTTGTTTTTAACCAGTTCGATAATTCCAATCAAGCCGATTTGCCGGATATCTCCGACCCCCTTCAGGTTGTAAAGAGGCTCCAGCATTTTTTTGAATTGGTGAATTTTTCCTTGCAGAATCTGCAAGGTGTTTTCCTTCTCAAAAATCTCCAAATTGGCGATTCCGGCGGCGCACCCTAGCTGATTTCCCGTATAACTATGCCCGTGGAAAAAAGTTTTAAAGTCTTCATACGATCCTAAAAACGCTTCAAAGATTTCTTCCGTGGCCAGTGTAGCGGCCAGAGGAAGATATCCTCCCGTTAAACCCTTTGCAACAGCCATTAAATCAGGCGATACATTTTCGTGATTGCAGGCAAACATTTTTCCGGTTCTTCCAAACCCGGTGGCAACCTCGTCCGCGATCAATAGGCAGCCATATTTTTTCGACAATTCACTGACCCGGGTTAAATAGCCGGGCGGAAGAACGATCATTCCACCGGCGGCTTGAAGCCCCGGTTCTATGACAATGGCCGCTATTTCCTCATGGCGGCTTTTGAGAACCTCTTCCATGGGATCCAGGCAGGCGATCTGACAGTCGGGAAACTTTAAATTTAAAGGACAACGGTAGCAATAAGGGGACTCGACTTTGTAACTGGAAAAGTACAAAGACTTAAACAGATTCTGAAACAGAGGAATTCCTCCGACGCTCATCGTTCCAATGGTATCTCCATGATAACCATTATAGAGGGCAATAAATTTCGTTTTTTTCTGAAAAATTGCGCCTTTTTGGTGCCAGTATTGAAAGGCGATTTTTAGGGCAATTTCCACGGCGGTCGATCCATTATCCGAATAAAAGACCCGCGAAAGGCCGATTGGCGCAAGACGAATCAATTTCTCGGCGAGCTGAACGGCAGGGATATTGCTTAAACCCAAAAAAGTGGAATGAGCGACTTTATTGAGTTGGGATTCAATGGCCTGATTGATTTCTTCTCTTCGATGACCGTGGAGGTTAACCCAGACTGAAGAGTATCCGTCAAAATATCGATTCCCATCGGTATCCCAGAGAAAGATTCCTTCCCCTCTTTCTATGATCACAGGGAGTTCGTTTAACCAATCCCGCATCTGAGTAAAGGGATGCCACAGATATTTGTGATCACCCTCGATGAGTCTCTGTTTCTCGTTTTTGGAGAGCATTTTTTCCTGCTTTTTGTTTAATCATGAATTAAAAGATGAGCTTATCATAAATAAAACTGTCTGGCAGAAGCAAGGAATAGAAAAAAGAGGGGATGCTTTACTAAGACCCGAACATCCGATATAATAATCTCACTCATTTGTTTTAAAAATTTAAATTTTTTAATGGCTTATAAATCAATGTCTTAAATTTGATATAAGGAGTAGTGAATGCAAGACTATAAAACGGTTCGTAAATGGGTTTCCATCTCGATTTTTTTGATTGTTTTGGGTGTGATTTTAGGAATCACAATTTCTTCGAATTTAAACCTGACCCCTTCCGGAAAGGCGGTTAACAATGAGAAAAAATCCGCAGTGCCCCTGCTTCCGGGGTTACATAAACCCGACGAGACTTTTGTTGAAATTTCAAAAGCGGCGACTCCCGCTGTGGTTAATATTTCGACAACCCGTCTTGTGAAGAATGAAATGGGACCGAATCCTTTTTTTGAGGATCCTTTCTTCAGGCGTTTTTTTGGTGACGAGTTAGGGCGTCAATTTGAGCAGCCGAGAGAGCGCAAGGAACAAAGCCTTGGGTCCGGGGTGATTGTCGAATCCAATGGAATTATTATCACGAATAATCATGTGATTGCCAACGCGGATGAGATTAAAGTGTTGCTATCCGATAAGAGAGAGTTCAAAGGAAAGGTACTGGGGACCGACCCAAAAACAGATATCGCCGTCGTCAAAATAGAGGCCAGGGACCTTCCTACGATTCCCATGGGGGATTCGAGTAAAATGGAGGTTGGAGAATATGTGCTGGCGATCGGAAATCCGTTTGGCCTCAATCAAACCGTGACGATGGGGATCATCAGCGCCATCGGACGGGCGAATGTCGGAATATCGGATTACGAAGACTTTATTCAAACGGATGCGGCCATCAATCCGGGTAATTCAGGCGGAGCTCTGGTTAATACTCGAGGGGAACTGATCGGGATCAACACGGCAATTTTTTCCAAAAGCGGCGGCTACATGGGAATTGGTTTTGCTATTCCAACCGACATGGCCAGGGCTGTTTTGGAAAGTATCAAAAAAGAGGGCAAAGTGGTTCGAGGTTGGCTCGGGGTTTCGATTCAGGAAATTAATCCCAACCTGGCCAAACAATTTGGTATTAAGGAAAACGCCGGAGCGCTGGTGAGCGACGTCATGGAAAAGAGCCCGGCCGAAAAAGCCGGAATAAAAAGGGGTGATGTCATCGTTCAGTATCAAGGTAATCCGGTTGACAATCCCGGACACTTAAGGAATTCGGTTGCTCAGACGAGGGTAGGAACCCGGGTGAAAATGGCAATCATCCGTGATAAAAAAGAGATTTCAATCGAAGTTAATATTGGGGAACAGCCTAAGGATTTAGTGAAAACAAGCGGAGAGGAAGGGGGTAAAAACAGCGAAGAAAGCCGGGATATCAGCGGCCTGGAGGTGACGAACCTGACTCCTGAAACGGCCCGGCGATTAGGGGTTCCGTTTAAGGGGAATCATATCGCTGTTACCAATGTTGAAGCCGGTAGTCCTGCTGAAGAGGCAGGGATTTTGAGAGGGGATATTCTTTTGGAAATCAACCGGATCGTTGTTAAAAACACGGAAGATTACAATCGCATTATGAGCCAGATTAACAAAGGGACACAGGTTTTATTCCTGATCAACAGACAGGGGCGGACTTTATTCGTCACTTTTATCCCTTAACGACAAGTCATTGATTTAATTGCGTTGTTTGACGTCTGAATAAAATATTGTTATAGTGAAGTAAAGGATTATTATTTTAATGAAGGTCATTTTTATGAATTGAGGGCCTGAATGACGGGTGCTAGCTTTGAGGGGGAGGTGCAGGATGAAAATTATACGTCTTTTATATTTCATTTTGTCGGCAATTGGAGGGTTTTATCTATTTAATTATTTAAAAGGGAGTTTTGGAGTTGGTTTCTTTGAAGAATGGTGGGGAATTATTGCAGGCGGAATTTTAGCATCGATTTTGTTCGGGATTGAGTATTCGTTTCAAAAAACTTCCGCAAAAGTTTCGCTGGTTAGTTTATTGGGTCTCCTGCTCGGGTTGGCCGCTTCCAATTTCATTTATCATATTTCGGAATCATTTTTTGTAAAAGATTTAGCTTTTCTGGTCCTTTGGCATTGGGGTTTATTGATGTCGGGCGGGTATTTAGGCCTGATTCTGGGGATTAAAACAGGGAATGAGTGGTTGCCGCTTAACTTTCTTTCTAAAAACGAGAAAGAGCCCTTAAGCAGTAAAATACTGGATACCAGCGTCATTATCGACGGCCGGATCGCCGATTTATGCGAAACCGGTTTTTTAGAAGGGGCTTTCATTATTCCCCATTTTATTTTAAATGAGCTTCAACATATTGCGGATTCGTCAGATTCCATGAAACGGGCGAGAGGACGGCGGGGGTTGGATGTTTTAAACCGTATTCAAAAAATGGCCGGTTTAGATATCCGAATTGTGGAAGATGATTTTCCTTCCATTAAAGAGGTAGATGATAAAATCGTCGCCCTTGCAAAAAGGATGAATTACAAAGTCATTACCAATGATTTGAACCTGAATAAAGTTGCGGAATTTCAGGGGGTAAAAGTATTAAACATCAATGAACTGAGCAATGCGTTAAAACCGGTCGTCCTTCCGGGAGAAGTGATGAAAGTTTTTATACTTAAAGAGGGTAAGGAATCGGGTCAGGGAATTGCCTATCTTGACGATGGAACCATGATTGTTGTCGATGACGCGAGACGATGGATCGGAAAAAATGTCGAAGTGGTTGTTACCAGCGTTCTGCAAACCACCGCAGGCAGAATGATCTTTACCCGGCTGAAAGAAGATCAGGAAAGAGAAGAGCTTCGGGTAGCCAGGTGATTTTCAATTGAGAGTGGCGGCGATTATCCCGGCCGCAGGTCTTGGAACGAGGATGAATGCCGGCCTGCCGAAACAATTCCTTTCCCTTGGAGGAAAGCCGGTTCTTTATCACACTTTGGCTGTTTTTAATCTGTGTCCCGTCATTGATGAAATTGTCGTCGTCCTTTCCAAAGCAGACCGAAAACTTGCGGAGGAGGAAATCATTCTTTCTTCTCCTTTTAAAAAGATTTTAACGTTTGTCAACGGGGGAAAAGAACGTATAGAATCTGTTTTCAATGGGTTGAAAGCCGTTGATCCGGCAGCCGATTTCGTGGTCATTCATGACGGCTGCCGGCCTTTTGTAACGTGTCAGATCATTGAAAATTCTGTTGAAGCGGCCAAAGAAACCGGCGGAGCGATTGCCGGTATTCCCCTTGGGGATACTTTAAAAAAAACCGAACAGGGTTTCATTCAAAATACCATCGATCGGAAGGGGGTATGGCAGGCTCAAACACCCCAAACCTTTCGTTTCAGCCTTTTAAGGGAGGCTTATGAAAAAGCTTCCAGCCGGCAGATTTCTGCGACAGACGATGCGGGTCTTGTTGAACAACTGGGTCACCCCGTTAAAATTTTTCCAGGGTCGGTTTTTAATATCAAAATTACCGTTCCGGACGATTTGATTCTTGGCGAAATGATCCTTCAATATCAAAAAAGGCGAGGCCAATGAGGAGGGGGGTCAGCGGGTCGCAAGCCGCAGAGGCAAGAACGCAGCCCATGGCCCCTGATTATTGGCCGGGAGAATAATGAAAATCGGAATTGGGTACGACATACACCGGCTTGTTCCGGGAAGGCCATTGGTCATAGGCGGAATATCGATTCCATTCGAAAAAGGACTCCTGGGTCATTCCGATGGAGATGTCTTAATCCATGCGGTAGCCGATGCTCTGCTGGGGGGGCTCGGTCTGGGCGATATCGGGCATTATTATCCTGATACGAATCCGAAATATAAAGGAATGTCGAGTCTGATCATTCTTGAAGAAATACAAGAGCTTTTGGTGAAAAATGAAATGGGCATTGAAAATCTGGATACCATTGTTATCGCGCAGGAACCGAAGTTGGCTCCTTTTATGCCCCAAATGAAATTTACGCTTGCCAAAACGCTTCATATCGAAGAAAAAAAAGTCAATATAAAGGCAAAGACCGCGGAAAAATTAGATGCCATCGGGAGGGGAGAGGGAATCGCGGCACACGCGGCCTGCATCCTTTCCCGCCTGGAGGAATTAACTCAGTAATGTGGAACAAGATCAAAAAAGACTTTAAAGCCATTTTTGAAAGAGATCCCGCGGCTGTTAACAGATTTGAGGTGTTTCTGACCTATTCCGGATTTCATGCCGTTTTACTCTATCGTTTTGCTCACGTGTTATGGACTTTTAAAATTCCGCTTTTACCCAGAGTGTTATCCCAGTTTGCCAGGTTTTTAACCGGAATTGAAATTCATCCGGGAGCAAGGATTGGAGCAGGTTTCTTCATTGATCACGGCATGGGGGTTGTTGTGGGTGAAACAACCGAAATCGGAGAGAATGTGACCCTTTTTCAGGGGGTGACATTGGGAGGAACTGGAAAAGAACGGGGCAAGCGCCATCCCACTCTCGGAGATAACGTCATGGTTGGTGTCGGAGCAAAAATCCTTGGCGGGATCACCATTGGTGAAGGGGTGAAAATAGGGGCCAATTCGGTGGTCTTAAAATCGGTTCCCCCTTATTCGACTGTTGTCGGCGTTCCGGGAAGAATATTAAAGATTCGTGAAACGAAGCCCTCTCTTCTTAATATGAACCATGGGGATTTACCCGATCCGATTTCAGACCGTTTGGATCAGCTTGAGCTCGAATTGGCAGAACTCCGTTCCTTGATTCAAGATCATGAAGCAAAAAACCCCAAAAAACACCATTCCTCTTAAATCCACTCAGAGGCTTAACCTAGCGAGCGGAAGCGAGCGAGACGGGGAGGCTCCAGCTGGCTATGCCAGTGGAGGGGGCGACGCGAGCCCCTCTGATAGCCTTTTCCGGTACTTGACTTCGACCAGATAAAGCCCATGAGGGGGCGCTGTCGGTCCCGCTTTTTTCCGGTCTTTCAGTTCTAGAATTTGTTTAATTTCAGCGGGTTTTATTTTACCTAAACCAACCTCCACGAGCGTTCCGACGATATTTCGTACCATATGCGTTAAAAAACGGTTCGCGGTCAACCTGAAGATCAGCGAATGACGGTTTTGAACAATCTCGTATTTTTTTAAATGGCAGATTTTGGTCTCCGATTCCGATAATGAAGAAGCAAAAGAGGTAAAATCATGTTTTCCGGCTAAAAAAGAGAGCGCTTTTTTCATGGCCGGAAGTTTAAGTGGACGGCTAAAAGTCCATTCTCTATCGAATAAAAACGGTGATTTTTGAAAACCGATATGATAGGCGTAGGTTTTATCAATGGCCGTGTAGCGGGAATGGAAACCGTCCGGCACAAATTCGACTTTCCATACGACAATTTCAGGCGGAAGCAGACCATTTAGCGCGGCCTTCCACTTTTTTTCCGTCAAAGTTTTTTCGGTCTTAAAATTAGCCACCTGTCCTAAAGCATGGACTCCGGCATCTGTCCGCCCGGCGCCGATTAAATTGACATTTTTCCCCGACGTAATTTTTTCAATAACTTTAATTAAAGTCCCTTGAATAGTGTTTACATCAGGCTGTACCTGCCACCCATGAAAAGGGGTCCCATTATAGGAAATCGTTAATCTGACATTCCTGGTCATAACGGATGGATCACTTAAAAAGATGCCAGCGGGGAATTAAAAGAAACGTAATTTTGAATGGCTTCCAAAAGCGATTCAGCCATTTTTTGCCGATAACCGGGATTTTTTAAACGCTGCTCTTCAACCGGATTACTGATGAAGGAGACCTCTGCCAGGATACTCGGCATGGAGGTATGCATCAACACATAGAAGGGGGCTGTTTTTATACCGAGGTCCACGACCGGGTAGAGAGGACGTAAAATATTCAAAAAAGAAGATCGTGTGATATGGGCAAGTTCCAGGGATTCTTCTTTTTTGTATTCCTGAGTAAGATCTTTCTTAATCGAGAAAAGATTTTTCTCCAGATCGACGGCTTCTTTTTCCGTCGAATTGTTTTCCCTGGCGGCTGTCCTTAATGCTCTTTTATCGGAGGATTGACCCAACAGGTAAATCTCGATACCGTGGGTAGTCCTGTGCGGGCTGGAATTGGCATGGATTGAAATAAACAGATCGACATTGGCTTCATTAGCCATTTCAGCCCTTTCTTCCAGGGAAATAAATACATCTTTAGACCGTGTCATGATGACATTCACTTTGAGCTGACTCATGACAAGCTCTTTTAATCGGAGCCCTATGTCCAATACAGCCTCCTTTTCAGGATATCCCGAAAGTCCAATCGCGCCAGGATCTTTTCCGCCATGACCGGGATCGATAATGATTTTATGGATTCCAGGCTTTGGAAACGAAAGGTCTTCCAGCGTTTTCTTTGGCGGTGGAATGGACAAGGCATCCTCTTCCTGTTTTGCTGAAACAGTCTCATCCGTTTTATGAAAATCGATCACCAATCGACCGGGATTTAAAAGCTCCGTTACGCTTAAACTTTTATATGACACATGGGTGAGACTCAATAGAGCACGGTCGGGTAATTGGGAAAGTTGGGCTTGCATTTGGGTTTTATCCAGCGGGAACACTTTAAGATTGAGCCCGGATTGAAGCGTTGTTTTGGGAAAATCAATTTGCACAGCGCCAGATTCTTTAAATTCGTGGATTTCGTATTTGACGGGACCTTTAAGGTCAAGAACGATCCTGAGATACTCCCGATGATTCCAGGTTCTTAGATTAAAAATCTCTCCTGAAGCGGGTATTTGCTCCGCCTTTTCCGGGGTCATTAATGGAGAGCCGGTCTGATTGGATCGGGAGGCCAATTTTAATTTCATTTCTTCCCAATATTTTTCCTTTCCTTTATCAGACTTTTTTCCTGAATACCGCCCTAACTGGTGGTAAAGATCAGTCAAGTCTGTATAGGCCTCGAGTTGAACTTCTTCGGAGGGTTTTTGTTTTAATGCCTGTTGATAAACCAGGACGCACAAGAGCCATTTTGACCGGATTCTTTTTTTTTGCGAGTGAAGGAGTTTGTTTTTACATGATTTCGCTTTTAAAAGCAGGACAGAAGAGGATTGAGTGTCTGCGGCGATAAGGAAGCTGGTTTTATTTTTACTTAACCCTGTAGAAGGAAAAATAGAAATGAAAAAGAAAAACGCAAAAAAAAGGAGTTTACATGCTTCCGCCCTGTTCTGTTTCACCGATTCCTCTCTTCTACAAATTGTAAATTATATGAAAGAAAAATTTTTGTCAATTAAATTTGACTCGGAGACCTTTTTCGGTTATTTTGAAGTTTTATTTTTTATGAGGTATTGGCTATGTTTGAATTAATGATCGAGGAGTCCTTTTCTGCCGCTCACAGGCTTAGAAATATAAAAGGCGCGAAGGAAAAGATTCATGGACATAATTGGAAAATTCAATTATACATTTTAAGTAAGGATTTAACCCCCAATGGAATTTCCATTGAGTTTGGCGAATTAAAAAAAGAACTTCGCGGCCTGATTGAACCTCTTGATCGATCCTGCATAAACGAAGTATTTCCTTTTACTGAAATTAATCCAACCAGTGAAAATTTATCAAGATGGATTTATGATACGCTGAGCAAACGTCTTGACACGGAAGACCTCGAAGTGTCACGTATCGTCGTGTCGGAGGTGGAAGGGGTCTCCGCCACTTATTTCGAGGATTAATTTTTATAAAACGGCTTTTTTAAAAGGAAGGATGGTTTAATGGAAATAACACTCTCTTTGATCAAACCGGATGGCGTTAGAAAAAAAGTCATCGGGGAAGTCCTCAGAAAATTTGAACAAAACGGATTACAGGTCATTGGTTTAAAAATGCTGCACTTGACCAAAAAACAAGCGGAAGGTTTTTATGTGGTTCACAAAAGCCGCCCTTTTTTTAATGATCTGACGTCATTTATGAGTTCAGGCCCTATTGTGGCAATGATCTTAAAAGGGGAAAACGCCATCAAGAAAGTCAGGGAGATTATGGGAGCAACAGATCCGAAAGCGGCTGAAAAGGGAACGATTCGAAGAGAGTTTGGCGGGGGAATTGAAGAAAACGTGGTCCACGGCTCTGACTCAAAGGAATCCGCTCAATTTGAGATTCCTTATTTTTTTGATGCTTTGGGATTAAATGACCAAACCCTTTAAATATGCGGTAAGAAGCGATGCGGTCATTATTGGCAGCGGATTATCCGGTTTAGTGGCGGGCGCCCTTCTATCAAAATCAGGAAAAAAAGTTGTCATTCTTCCTGAAGAAAACCCGGCCGCTTCTGTTGAGGTCCCATTTTTTCCCCAGACCATCGGGTTAGGGTTTGAGAGAGAGGGACCCGTGGACCGAATCTTTAACGAAATCGGAATTTCTATTCCGCTGTTAAGGCGAACCCAGGAGGTTTTCAAAAAAAAGTCATCCTTTTTGCAGATTCTGTTGTCTTTTTATCGATTTACGCTTTACCATGATCGTGAAAATACCCTGGACGACTTAAAAACCGGATTTGGCGGAAAGGTCCAAACCCTTAGGGTTTTGTTTCAAAAATCGGATGAATGGGAGGCGATTCTGTATCCCTTCCTTTATTCAACCTCTCCATGGGCGTTTATTCGGAAGGGAGCTGTCTTAAAACAATTGACCAGGGGGTTTGTTTATCAGGCGAAGGTCTTTAAATTACAAACCCAAAAAGCCCTGGAGTTTTGTAAAGCGCTGGGAATGGAGGAGGATCCCATTGACTTCCTTAATGCGCTCTCGCTTTTTTATTTTCATCATACCCTCCGGGATATTTCGACATTAGATTTTTTTAAAATGTTGCTTGTTTTAAAAAACGAACCTTTGATGGTCTCTGGAGGGATTTCCGGATTAAGAGAAATTTTTTTAAAAGTGATCAAGAAAAATAAAGGAGAAATCTGGTCTACGCCTCCCTCTTCCCTTTCTTTTCAAAAAAACAGGATTTTAGGAGTTGAATTTAAAGGAAAAGAATCCCTGGGTTGCGATGTGTTGATTTTAAATCCGGAGAAGGGAGGCCTCGCGAAAGAAAAGGCTGTCCGGATTTTTAATGGTTATTTTGAAATACCGGAAGAAGTCATCCCTGCCATGATGGGAGATTGTTTGATCTTGAAGTTTAATGATCGTTTTCCTTATCATTCCGGGAATTTTCTGATGTTTTCCCTGGCAACCGGGGAAACAGCGGGCTCAATGGAGGAAAAACGCTTTACCTCCAAAAGAGCGGTTTTGGCGCAATATTTTTTGCCCGCCAGCAAAAATCAGGTTTCAGAGGAGGAGTTAAAAAAAGAAATAGAACAACGCCTGATCTGGGTGATGCCATTTGTTGAAGGAAAAATTGAATGGATTAAAAGCTTTGTGGAAGAACAAAAAGAATGGAATTTCCCTTATCTTTCAAAAGAAAAGCTTCGGAAGGCGGCCTTTTTGCAAAAGGGCAATTATCCTGTTCTTTCAATGGATAAATCTTTTTATTTTCTCCCTCATCCGGTTTCGGATGTTTTGATCAATCCCTTTTTGATTAAGAGAGGGTACGATGTTGCTCATATCGTTAAAAAAAGAGGAATAAACCCTTAAACATATTCAATTCTAATAAGTGAAGCAACTGGCTTTGCCAGTGCGTAACGCGGGGTTCGGGGGCATTGAGAGTGTTTTTCTCGAAGACCCCTGAATATAAAATAGGAGGATTTAATGCGGCCTGAAGATTTAAAATTTTCGACAGATCATGAGTGGGTCAAAAAAGAGGGAAAGCGCGCGACGATCGGCATCACCGATTTTGCCCAGGAATCGCTCGGAGATATTGTATTTATCGAAACCCCCGAAACCAACATCGAATTAAGCGCTGAAGAAGAAATTATGGAAATTGAATCGACAAAAACGACCTCTCCTGTTCTTGCGCCTATCAGCGGAAAAATAATTGAGGTTAATCAGGAATTAAAAGAAAGGCCTGAACTGATTAATGAAGACCCCTACGGATTGGGCTGGATTGCGGTGATCGAAATGTCTGATCCATCTGAATTGGATAACTTAATGGATTATAAGGAATATGAAGAATTTATTCGAGAGGAACAGCAGGAAGAGGATTAGAGTATTTAAATTCCTTCTTTTTTTTCTCGCCCTGGGAACGGCCTTTGGTTTAAGGGGGTGGGTCTCGCAGCAAGAAATCGTTCCGCCTCAGCCTTCTCAGGACGCATCCGCTCTATCAGGAGAGGGAGCCGATGAGAAAAAGGTAAACCTGAACCAGGCCTCTCTGGATAACCTGATGACACTCCCCGGGATAGGAGAAAAACTTGCGAAGCGGATTAAGGAATATCAGGACTTGAACGGCCCTTTCCCCACCATTGAATCCGTGATGGAAATTAAAGGGGTGGGTTCAAAAAATTTCAATAAAATAAAACCCTATATTACAGTTGAATAAAAAAGATAAAATTGGCTGACATGTTTTCAGAAGTCGTAAAAAGGCAACTCGATATTCTTTCCAGAGGATGTGTGGAAATTATCCAGAAAGACGAGTTGATTCATAAAATTGAATACTCGATTAAAGAAAAAAAACCCCTCCGGATAAAGGCCGGCTTTGATCCGACGGCAAAAGACCTGCACCTCGGACATACCGTTTTATTGTCGAAACTAAAAGCCTTTCAGGATTTAGGACATGAGGTCATTTTTTTAATTGGAGATTTTACCGGTATGATTGGTGATCCAAGCGGCAGGTCTGACACCCGAAAAGCGCTGACTAAAACAGAGGTTTTAGAAAACGCGGAAACTTATAAGGAACAGGTTTTTAAAATCCTTGACCCTCAAAAAACAGTGATTGACTTTAATAGCCGCTGGTTAAGTAAAATGTCCGCGGAAGACTTAATTCATTTAAGCGCCCATTATAGTGTTGCCCGTATCCTGGAACGGGACGATTTTCAAAAAAGATATGCTTCTAATCAACCTATTTCCATTCATGAATTTCTTTATCCTCTCATTCAGGGGTATGACTCTGTTGCTCTGAAGTCAGATGTCGAGCTTGGTGGAACGGATCAGAAATTCAATCTTCTGGTGGGGAGGGATTTACAGCGCGCTTATGGTCAGAATCCCCAGGTCGTCCTGACTCTTCCGTTACTGGAGGGAACAGACGGGGTCCGAAAAATGAGCAAATCGTATGGAAACAGTATTGGACTGTTGGATCCCCCATCTGAAATGTTCGGAAAGATCATGTCGATAAATGATGCTGTCATGTTGAAATATTATGAGCTTTTGACGGACCTGCCCATCGTAGAGGTCAGCCGATTCCACCCAATGGAGGCAAAAAGAAAATTAGCGCGGGAGATTGTTGCCCGTTTCCATAGCGTGGCGGAAAGCTTAACCGCCGAAACGGAGTTTACCCAAAAGTTCAGCCGCAGAGAATTCCCCGACGATCTGAGGCCGATCCCGTTGTCGGAATTGCTGGATCCTCCCGGTTCGGCAACCGTTGGAATTGTGGCGCTTTTGGTTAAATATGGATTTGTTAAGAGTAACAGCGAGAGTAAACGGTTGATTGAACAGGGAGGCGTTGAAATCAATTCATGCCGGATTTCGGATCCGTTTTTTAAATTTGAACTTAAGAAAACGAATCAAACATTCCGAATTAAAATCGGAAAAAAAGGATTTTTGATTTTGCAAGACCAATAAATTTGCGTTTTTTTAATTTTTATCTTGCTTTTTTTAAAAAAATGCTTATTTTAGTATGGAAACACTGGCCGAAAAGCTATCGTTCAGGCTTTGGCCGGCTTTAAACTCAAACCGGGGAGGAATTATGGCTAAGTCCATGACAAAATCTAAAATATTGGAACATCTTTCCAAAAAATTAGTTTTAAGCAAAAAGAGAGTGGCCGAAATATTAGACGAAGTTATTTCGTTGGCATATAAAGAAGCAAAAAATTCTTTCACCGTTCCGGGTCTGGGAAAACTGGTGGTTGTTAATCGCAAGGCCAGGATGGGAAGAAACCCCCAAACAGGTGAAGCCATTAAGATTGCGGCAAAGAGGGTTTTAAAGTTTCGAGTGGCTAAAGCCTGCAAAGACGCTGTTTTAGGAAAAAAGTAATTTATTTTTTAAGATTTTATTATTTGTTTGGATGGATTCATTCAAAGACCAGTTGATTTTTCCCATTCAAAAATATAACGGGCTTCGCAAAA
Source organism: Nitrospirota bacterium (assembly GCA_016178585.1). Taxonomy (NCBI): domain Bacteria; kingdom Pseudomonadati; phylum Nitrospirota; species Nitrospirota bacterium. Next base: position 42,581 of record JACOTA010000013.1, on the reverse strand, counting down.
AGGTTTCTGAGGCGAACAAAAGTTTCGGAAATCATCTTATCATTAAAAAGGTTTCCAGACTTTTGTGCGCCTGAACGCCCCTGTTTCCCCAAATTTAACTTCGCCTTAAAAATCTAAAAAACAAAATTTTTCTGAAAACAAGACCTTGCCCATTTAAAGGCCCGGGAACGTGATTGACACGAATGGCGCCGGACTGTTAATCTAGTTTTTTGCGTTAAACAGGAAAGTTATTCGTGGACAAAGACGGAATACGAAAAGAACTCCTTGCCAGGAGGGCGGCTCTTTCTCCGGAAGAATGGAAACTGAAGTCTCGCGCCATTCAGGCAAGGCTATTGAATCGTGAGGAGTACCGGCGGGCAAAAACCGTTCATTTTTATATGGGCTTTAAAAACGAAGTTGAGACCGATGAGGTGATTCGGAAGTCGCTTGAAGCAGGAAAACAGGTCGTCGTGCCCTGGTTAAACGATAAAACCGATCAAATCGAACTCTCCGAACTCAAAGACCTGAGAACAGAGTTAAGGGAAAATAAGTATGGGATTAAAGAGCCCTATGGCCCGTTTATCAGGCCGGTAGATCGCCGGTCTGTTCAGTTGGCGGTCATTCCAGGGGTGGCATTTGATCCGTCAGGGAACAGGATTGGCTTTGGTAAAGGGTTTTACGATAAACTATTCAGCCAGAATCGAACCGCGCTCCTCATCGGGCTGGCCTTTGAATTTCAGATTGTGAAATCCATTCCTTCAGAGGAACATGACATTAAAATGAATAAAATCCTTACGGAATACAGGACGATTGAAATCACTCAAAAGGAGATCCGTTCGAAGATATGACTGCCAGGCTCATCGATGGGAAAAAAATTGCTTTAGAAATCAGGAACCAGATCGCAATTGAGGTCAAAGAGGTTGTCGCGAAAGGGATTGTTCCCGGCCTGGCTGCGGTTTTAGTCGGAGATCATCCAGCGTCTCAGGTCTACGTCCGGAACAAAAGGAAATCGGCCCGGGAGGCCGGTATGCATTCGGAGCTTCACGAACTGGATAAAAACGCCTCTCTGGAAGAGGTGTTAAAGCTGGTTGACTTTTTGAACCGGGATTCCAAAATTCATGGAATTCTCGTTCAACTTCCTCTCCCGAAACATTTAGACGAAAAGAAAATAATTAACGCCATTTCTCCGGAAAAAGATGTAGACGGGCTTCATCCGTTAAATGCCGGTAAATTGATGATGGGGGAAGCGGGTTTTGTTCCATGCACCCCTTTAGGCGTCATGAAGCTTTTGGAATACATGAAAATCGAAATAAAAGGGGCAAATGCGGTGGTTTTGGGAAGGAGCCACCTGGTGGGCAAGCCGGTCGCGTTAATGTTGTTGCAGAAAGATGCCACAGTCTCTATTTGCCACTCCAAGACAAAAGATTTAGCTGAAATAATTAAAAAGGCAGATATCGTTGTTGCGGCCGTTGGAAAAGCGCTTATGGTGACCGAAGAGATGATTAAAGCCGGGGCGGCGGTGATTGATGTCGGAATCAACCGTCTTCCCGACGGGAAGTTGGTAGGGGATGTTGATTTTGAAAAGGTTTCTAAAAAAGCGGGTTTCATTACCCCGGTTCCCGGGGGCGTGGGTCCTATGACGATTGCCATGCTTTTGTCCAATACTCTGGTCTCCGCTCAAAATGCCCTAAAAAGAGAAATCATGTCATGACGATTCCAGATCTTCAAAAAAAGAAAAACGAGGGTAAGAAAATCACCATGCTGACTGCATATGATTTTCTTTTCGGATCTATCGTAGATGAAGCGGGAATCGACGTGGTTCTGGTGGGAGACTCTTTGAGCGTTGTTGTCCAGGGAAATCCCAATACCCTTCCGGTGACCATGGACGAAATGGTTTATCATACCCGAATTGTTTCGCGAGGGGTCAAAAACGGTGTTTTGTTAGCCGATATGCCGTTTCTTTCCTACCAAGTCTCGAACGAAGAGGCCGTTCATAATGCGGGGCGGTTTTTAAAAGAGGGCGGCGCAATGGGGGTTAAGTTGGAAGGGGGCTCGCCCATGATCGACCGGATCAGGGCGATTGTGGATGCCGAAATACCGGTTATGGGGCATTTGGGCTTAACCCCTCAGTCGATCCACAAATTCGGGGGATATAAGGTTCAGGGAAAAGGCAAAAAAGAGGCCGATAAGATTTTATCCGATGCCCGTTTAATCGAAGAAGCGGGCGCTTTTGCCCTCTTGTTGGAAGGGATTCCGGCCGAATTAGCCAAAAAAGTTACGAAGAGTTTGTCGATTCCGACAGTTGGAATAGGGGCAGGTCCCGACTGCGGGGGACAGGTCCTTGTTCTTTATGATCTTTTGGGGTTGTTTGATCAGTTTGTTCCTAAATTTGTTCGGAAATATGCGGACTTTAAAAAGCTGGCAGAAGACGCGATTCGCCGATATAAAGGGGACGTCGAGGGCGGGAAGTTCCCTTCCAAAGAAGAAAGTTATTAAAGCGTATCGCGTTTTAAAAAATCTTTTTATTTAGGAGTTCGTTGTTGAAAGAGGAAATTAACGCAATTGAAGTAAACAATCCGGAAGAAATTCAACAGATATTAACACACGTTGTTTTAAAAGGTAAAGGGTTTACAACCGACTGTCTTCTGGCAGATGTTATGGAGGCGGGTTTAAGCTATCCCGACTTTTTTAAAGCCCACGGCGAAGACCCTCTGGCGGAGTATGAGGGGAAATCTCCGGCTTGGGCGACCTACCATGTACGTCAGGGGAAAAGAGTCTTTATGGTCTATGGGGACGGGCAAACCGGCAGGAGGACCCACTTTGCCGAAACCCCTTGATTTAAATAAAAAAATTGGATTGATCCGCTTCATTTTATCCTTCTGGTTATCAACCGTTTTTCCCAAAATTATCTTGACACCAGATCAAGAACTGGTGTAATTTTTAAAAAGACTTAGTTTTTATGAATATTCTGGGCTGAATTTCCATATCCATATCGTGAATAAATCCACAAGGAGGAATCTGTGTCTGAAGGAGTAGAAACAGAAGTAAAAACAAACCCGCAAGGGGACGTCATATCCGTAGCGGAGGCGCCAAAAAAAGAAAAAGTAAGCGAGGCTTCGTTACAACGGGTTGTTACCCCTGAACATATGTTCTTTGAAGCTCCCCGGGAAAGGGTTTTTATCACCGGCAGCGAGGCAGCCAAAGAGGCGATTCGCCGTTCTAATGTGGATATTGCCATTTCTTACCCGATTACGCCTCAGAGCGAAACGATGCAACAGGTGGGATATCTTTATGCGGAAGGTTATTTAAAGGATTATTATAGAGGTGAAGAAGAATACGGTGTCATGTCGGCGATTTCCGGGGCATCCCGTTCCGGTGTGCGTGCGCTGACGGCGACAGCCGGACCTGGCCTTTTAAGGGGCCTTGAAGTGATCGCCTCATGGCCCGGAGGACGCATGCCTCTGGTTCTTCTCGTGATGTGTCGCGTGGTGAATGCGCCGCTTGCCATTCAGCCGGACAACGTTGAACTGTCCTATCTTTTAAATACCGGAGTTCTTCTTTTCCACGCCGAAAATCAGCAAGACTTTTTCGACTATACCATGAAAGCGTTTATGATTACAGAAAAAGTCGATGTCAATATTCCTGTTGTCGTCGCGGTCGATGGATTCTTTGTGACCCATGCCCGCGGATATGTTGAATTACCTCCTAAAGATATCAAGCTTCCTCCGAGAGATCCTTATCGTGCCGCGACACCTTGTATGGACAACGAAAATCCTCCGGCCCGTATCTCCAGAGATGCGCCGATTCAAAAATCAAATTTTATCAGTTACCATATGCACGCTTCCTGGCAGCAGGAAGTTTTTGCCGCTCATGAAAGGTCCCGCCGGTATATTAACCAATATATGGGAAGCGCAGTTGAAGTCGTTAATCCCGGCTCCGATATTATGATTGTCGCTTCCGGAAGCGCCGTTTCCCAGTCCAGGGAGGCCGTTCGGCAGGCTGAAGAAGATCATGGCGTGAAGATCGGTCTTGTGAAAATAAAATCGATCCGGCCATATCCGAGACTTGAATTAATTGAAGCTTGCAAGCATGCCAAAAGAATTATTGTTCCGGAGTTTAATTATGTCGGATGGCATACCAAAGAAGTGCGAAATACCTTATACGGGCATACTCACGCGGAAATTGCCGATGGTCCCCGTGTTTTTGGTGGAATGTCGATGCCCACAGAGATGATTTTGGATTATATTTTCCCTCAGGCCGGCGGTAAACGCTTTTAGGTTCAAGATCGTTAATCCAAACTAAATTCTTCTTTAGAAGAAAAAACAGGAAAGGGAACAGATGTCATTAGATACCGTTAAAATAGCAGATGGTTTTTCCCATTATATGCCAAAAGAATATGTGGACCTGGTTGAAAGAGGCCCTTATGGCCGTCAGGTAAAAGTTTCCGAAATGGGAAGCTTTAAAGAGCTTTTAGAGGAACATCCGATGTGCGCGGGATGTGCCATGACCCTCTTTATCCGGTTGACCATGGTGGGGCTCCCCAATCCGGAACATACGATTATCATCGGGACTGCCGGCTGCGGACGTTTGGCTCTTTCTCAGGCTAATATTCCTTTCGTTTACGGAAACTATGGCGACACCAATGCGGTGGCCTCCGGTTTAAAAAGGGGTCTGTCGATTCGCCATGAAAATCAGCCAAAAGATGTCGTTGTCATGGCGGGCGACGGCGGCCTGGTCGACATCGGCTTTAGCGCCCTGATGCATTCCTGGTTTAGAAAAGAAAAATTTACAACGATCATGTTGGATAACGAGGTTTATGGAAACACCGGCGGCCAGGAAAGCGGCATGACCACCAAAGGGATGGTCCTTAAGATGGCTCCCTTTGGTAAAAAGTTTGAAAAAATGGATGTTATTGGCCTTGCCAAAACCGCCGGACTTCCTTACATCGTGCGGCTGGCTCCAACCAACCCAACCCGCATCGCCAGCGTGATTCGGAAGGCTGTTTTAATTGCCAGGGAGATCGGGCCGACCTATGTTCAGGCTTACACCTCCTGCAACATTGAATATGCGATTCCGACACCCAAGGTCATGGACGATGCGCGAGCAGTTGAAAAAGATCGTTATGGATTTATGGAAATTATTTCCGATGAGGCGAAAGAATATTTAGCGCGCGTCGAAAAGGAAAATAAAAAAACGGCGGCCGCTTCCTGAATTCGGTTTAACCATAAGATAGAAGGAATAAATTAATGAGGAAACGATATAATATTCGTATGGCTGGAATTGGCGGGCAGGGTGTGGTGACCGCTTCTCACATTCTCAGCAATGCGGTCATTGTCAGTGGCGGAGAAAGCACGCTTGTTCCGTTTTTCGGGTCTGAAAAACGGATGGCTCCGGTTGAAAGTTATGTGCGGATTTCCGAGGATCGTATTTATGAAATTGGAGAAATCATTTTTCCGAACGCTTTAATGATCTTCCACTCTCAGGTGATCACCCATGGAAAGTCTTACACGATGCCTTTTTATTCAGGCCTTAAACAGGGCGGAATCGTTCTCATTAACAACGATACGCCTCTTCCGCTTATTGAGGATGAAGAAAGAGAATTAAAGGAAAAAGAGGCCAAGGTATATTATCTGCCGGCCACCAAGATTGCCAGTGAAGTCGCGGGAACAGAATTAGCGACCAACATGGCGATGTGCGGCGCCATGGCAGGAATTATGGGAATGCCTGATCTTGTGTCCCTTGAGCAATCTGTCAAGGACAGGTTTTTGGGTAAAGGATTTGTGGTTTCCGGCGGGACCGCATCGTTAGATAACGTGATTGAAAAAAAGTTCGCCAAAAAAGCCCTGCTGATTCAAAAAAATATGGATGCGATTACCTTTGCTCATCATTATGCGATTGAGCAGGGGTGGCAGGTGGCTAAACCCGCGAAACAAAAGGTTACCGCCTAGGCTATCGAAATTAAATTATCAACTTGAATGAATTATTGTTAAAGGAGTTTCATGTACGTTGTAGCTGATATCAATGTATCCATTTGTTCAGAAACAAGTTGCCGCCTTTGCACGCAATATTGTCCGGAAGCCAATACAATTTTATATGATAGCGCCCGTAAAACGGCCTATGTCGCAGTTGACCGTTGCAAGGGGTGTGAAATTTGCGTAGGAATTTGTGATACTCTGGCCAAACACCATGCCATCAAAATGGTTCCCGTGGACCAGGTTGCCAGTCCTTTTGAAATGTCAAAAGAGGGATTCATCCCGCGGTAATAAAAAATAAACCGAGATTTTAAAAAAATCCCGCGAGATGCGGGATTTTTTATTTAAACAGGGTTTTAACCGGTATGATTCTTCATTGTCCAAAATGCGACACTCCGAATCTGAATCAATCGAGTTTTTGTGAAAAGTGTTTGGCCGAGTTTCCATCTTATCAATGGGAAAAACATTTATTTTGCCCGGAATGTCACTATGAAAACCCGGCAAAATATGAGTTTTGTGACCGGTGCCATGAGCCCCTACGGCCCGGTCAATCTGAATAACCCCTGAACGCTGATACGAGGCCATTTGCTGCGTTCTCGCCTTTCGGTCTCCTCGACGTACCGACAAAGTACGCCTGCGTCGCCCTCAAAGCTGCGGCCTTGCAACTGACCTCATCTCCACGTTCAGGACGTTCTATTGTTCGCCGCGGGTCATTTCTCTGACGATTTCGATATAACTGATCTCTTCAAACATCTGACCCCTTCTAAAGGTCGCAAAATAAATGTTTGCGTAAACCCCTCCGATCTGATGAATGATTTCATGCCTTTCCTTTCCCCCTTTTAACAGGTTATTAATGGCTTCGACGACCTCCATGGGGTCATTCTTTTCAATTTGCTTTTCCATGGCCAGGTGGAGGGCGGTATGAACAAAAGGATTAACGATTTGGCCATTGATCTCCTGCGGTGTCGCGGACATTTCTCCAAGTTCCCAAACTTGTTCAAATTCCGGATGTTGAGAGAGGATATCGGCAATCATCCCTTCTTCGCCTTCGTCCGGAGGAATACCGTTCTTTAACTGTTTTGCAATTCTGATAAATTTGTGTTGGTTTTCTTTGTCAAAGGCGCTCATTGAATACTCCTCAATTTCTAAACCATGGACGGGGTTTTCCAGTTATTAAGCGTGGTAAAAAGCTTCCAACGGCACATTTATTTTTAATCTTATTCGTTCGACAATTTCATCAAGCTCATGGTCCTCCAGGGGGGTGACATAGGGTTCGGCAGGAACTCGCGCAACGGTGTAGATCTGGATCAGCTTTAACTTGCCATGGTTCTCCAAAATTCGCCGGAATTGTTCTGCGTAAGCCTCTAATTCATCTTCTGATGGTCCTTTCCCATCGATTTTCATAAAACAGGATTGAATCACAATAGGTCTTTTTTGGGCGGCAAACTGAATATTATTCAAGATTTTTTGAAAACCTAACGGTGTCCGGCAAATTTTATGAAAGTAAGCCTCCGTCCCTGCGTCAAGTTTGGCCCAAATTTCCCCGTGATGATTATCCAATAAGTCAAGGGCTTTTTGAACCTCCAGACGGCCCAGACCTGAAGCATTGGTAATCACGACGACCTTGAGTTCGAAAAGACCTAATTCATTTTTCAGCGAAATCACTCCCTGGGTTAACTCTAAAAATAGCGGAAAGGTGGAAGGTTCTCCGTCTCCGGAAAAAGCAATATCCCTTAAAATAAGCTGATCACGCGGAATATCCTTAAACCGGGGGTCCAGGTAAAATTGACCCGACATGACCGATTCAAGGATTTCCTTAAGCTCATGGAGGATGAGAGGAATTTCGACCAGGGGTGGATGACCTGGAGCCCGTCGGTCAACCTGGCAGTAAACACAATCGAAGTTACAGACCTTGTCGGGGTTAAGATTAATCCCTATCGACAGCCCTTTTGACCGCCTTGAAATAACCGGATAAACATGCCGGTTACGATCGTAACTGCGACGATGGTCGGAAAAGGCTTTAGAAAGGTTAGGATTTTGCTTCACTTATTATATTCAGGAGGCCTTCGAGCACTTCACTCTCAATGCCCCCGAACCCCGCGTTACGCTCGGTCTCACTACGACCATTCCCAAGTCCGTCACTGGCAGAGCCAGATGCTTCACTTACATCATAAGGCAGGCGCAAAATCAGATCAAGGTGTTTCCACAATTTTCTTTACTCTACCCATGAATTACCTTATATTTAACCGTTTGTGGATGTATCGCTCACCTCAATAAAAAAATGGTTAGGGAAGGAATCGGGCGCTTGAAAAAATCTCCACTCGTTATTATTTTCGTTACTGTTTTTATTGATCTCCTCGGATTCGGGATTGTCATCCCCGTATTACCCTTTTATGCCGAAAAATATGGCGCGACCGGGCTAACGGTAGGCCTTTTAATGTCTTCCTATTCTTTCATGCAGTTAATTTTTTCGCCCATCTGGGGGCGCATTTCAGATCTGAAAGGGAGAAGACCGATTATTCTAATGAGCCTGGTTGGATCCTCCATTTCCTATCTTATTTTTGGTCTTGCCGATTCTCTCGCGGTTTTATTTATATCGAGGTTTTTTGCGGGAATTTTTGCGGCCAATATATCGACCAGCCAGGCTTATATTTCCGATTCGACGACGGCGGCAAACCGGGCGAAAGGGATGGGTCTTATCGGAGCGGCATTTGGTCTGGGATTTGTTCTAGGACCGCTGTTTGGAGGGTATTTCAGTCACTTTGGTTACCGAATTCCGGCGTTTTTAGCATCGGCTATTTGCGGCATCAACTTCTTTTTTGCTCTTTTTAGCCTGCCGGAAACCCTTAAACCCGAAATGATTGGAGAGAAAAGGAGTCTTAGTCTCGAGAGTATTAAAAAGACTTTTTCATTTCCTCTTTTAGGCATTCTTGTTTTCTTAATGTTTATCATCACCTTTTCCTTTTCGACCCTGGAAGCTACTTTTGCCCTTTTCGCGGAACAAAAATATCATTTCAGCTCGGTCGAAACGGGATATGTTTTTGGCTTCATTGGAATTTTAATGGCGATTATGCAAGGGGGGCTAATCGGTCATCTGGTTAAAAAATTTGGCGAGAAAAGGTTGGTGGTCGCCGGAACTTTTATGATGATTTTAGGGCTTATCTTGATCCCTTTCGCGCCCAACCTTTATTATCTTCTTGTTGTACTGGTTGTTCTTTCATTTGGTCTGGGAATCAACAATCCTTCAATTACGAGCTTGATTTCACAACATACGGATCCTCATTTTGTGGGAGCGACAATGGGCGTTTCGCAAGCGATGGGAAGTCTGGCCCGAATATTGGGTCCAATGTCTGGCGGATTTGTTTATGACCGATACGGAATCGACACCCCCTATATTTTCGCGGGGCTGACTATGGGTCTGGCCTTTATCATGGCCATCGTCTTTTTAATCAAAAGCCAGAGAAGCAAAGCGGTTGTCCAACCCAAATAAATCCTTTATAATACTTTTTAAAAAGGTTTTTATTTATTGTTTTTAAGGGCATTAGAGTTTTTCGATTCGTTCTGTTAAAATAGACTTTTCTATAATGCGCCTGTAGCTCAGTTGGTGCGAGTCACCAAGCTTGCTCTCGACATGGTTCCGCAATGTCGATAAGGTTTTGATTTATTGTTTTTGAAGGTATTAGAGTTTCTGGATTAGTTTTGTTAAAATGACTTTTCTTGAATGCGCCTGTAGCTCAGTTGGATAGAGTGGCAGATTCCGAATCTGTAGGTCGGGGGTTCAATTCCCTCCAGGCGCACTTTATTTTTCAATAGGTTAGAGTGTTTTTAATATCTCCCTCTTTTACCAGGTGGCGGTTTAGGTGGCGGTTGGAACTGGAGTTTGCTCCGGTTTCGGCTCCTGAACCTTCTTTTGGTCCAGTCTTAAAACTGCCTCGTTTAGATGGCTTTGACTTAAATGGGAATATCTCAGGGTCATTTCTATCGTCTTGTGTCCCATTAACTCCTGGACCGTCCTTAAATCCACCCCTGCCATGACTAACCGGCTAGCGAATGTATGCCTGAGTGAGTGCCACACGACTCCCTCAATTTTGGCCTCCTTCTTGGCTTCGTCCCCCTCCAGAGCCGGAATGAAAACCCGATTGTAGAAATTCTGAGCATCCCTCCGCATTGAGGGTTTTACTCCGGGGAACACCCAGGGGGAAGTCATCCAACTATTCAATCTGAAGTAAATAGTACCTCCCTCCGGAGTTGTGCCAGACCCTATCGGTGGCTCCATCAAATACCATCCTTGCCCTGCGTTTCCTATGCCATGAAGCAATCAATTTCATGGTTTACCATATCCATATCGGAACCTTTATAACGCTTACAATCTTCAACACGCTCAAATGACTCAACATGTTCCCACTTTGTTAGAGGGGCTTCAGAATCAAATTGATAAAATAAATAGCTATCAGGGTCTTGTGATTTTAAAGGTGGGTACATCAGATACCATCCCTGTCCAGCCCAAGCCGGAACCGAACAAAGAATAGCGATAAAAAGCAAAAAGGATACAATGCGCTTATTGATTTTCATGTTTTTTCTCTCGGATTTAAACCGAAATAAACCGATTTTCCTTCCCTGACATTCAGCGAGAAAAAGAGTTTCATTTTTTCTTCGTCCGAAACCCGATAGGAGTTAATTTGCTCTTTGAAGGTGTCATTAATTGCCGGATAGCCTCGAAAACTACCGCAAACTGTTGGTCATATTTCTTCTCAAGCGCATCGAGCTTGCGGGCCAGGTCTTTGTGGGTGGTTATCATTTCTTTAAGGCGGACAAAAGTCCGCATGATGGCGATATTCACCTGAATCGCGCGCTCGCTGTGCAATACACTTGAAAGCATAGCCACGCCTTGCTCAGTGAAGGCGTAGGGGGCGGCCCGGCGCAGTCCACCCCAACTTGAAGTCACAATCTGTGATTTCAAGTTTTTAAATTGTGCGCCCTGCCGGGCGCACAATAAAAAAGGGAGGCTTTTGGCCTCCCCTTTTTTTATCTTCTTATTTATATTTATTCTTCGTTTTCGTCCAACCCTTTTTCAAGATCATGGGCGAACCCAGGCGCATGGTCTTCAACTGCAGGGTTATAATCTTCACCCGTCAATCGCGCTTTTTGATAGGCAGAGGAGGGGATAATCCCTTTTCCTTCATATAAAAGGTTTTACACCATTCTTTTTAACCCGCCTTAAGGTATCACGGAATTTAACTAATTTGTCTATATCGCAATTGGGGACGGAGGACATCGCGTCTTCATGCCCTGCTTCCGCACAGAGAGCGATGGTGTAACAATTGGTTCCGCCGCGAATGATCTTAAGGGTCACATTGGCATAATGGCAATGAACGCCGATGAAAACACAGGCTTGAATCTTATTATGCCAGATGGTCAGGTTCGGATGGCAGGGATTAATCACCGCTTCAGGATCGATCTTTGGATAAATGGGGCGATAATCGGGCATCGGGATAATCCGGACCCCTGGAATTTCATGAGCGATTTCTAAAACCACCTTTGCTTTTTCATTGGTATGAGAAGTCCATCCCCAGACAACCAGCGGACCGGGAAAAAGCGTTGGATTTTTCCGGGTTAACATGGCGATAGCGGCGGCTTCCATTGCCTTATCTTCGCTAACAATCGCTCCTTCGAGCAATCCTTCTCCTTCTTCAGGGAGAAGAACTCCCATGTACGCGGCGGCGGGAGGAAGAATCCCCTCCGGACCATGGACAACCTTGTATTGTGCTTGTGTCGGCATTTTTTCTCCTTACTGAATTAAATGAAAATTAAACCTTTAAAATTTAATCGGCGGATTTAAAATAATCTTAAGAGGATAATAGCATGGAAAAAGTGTTGAGGTAAACCCCTCATTTTAAAAAAATAGACAATCTTATTTTTTGCACATGTGATTGATATTTCGTGATAAAATGAAAAAATGACAGCCTTGCCTTACCGTTATATTACGCTTCCCGAAGAGCGGGATGAAGCGATTTTGCGTCTTTCTTCCCACCCTGTGATCGGGGTCGATATCGAAGGAGATTCTCTTTATCATTATCAGGACAAAGTTTGCCTTGTTCAAATCTCCGGCGGAGAAGAAAATTTTATCTTTGATCCGCTTCTCCTCGATACGATAGAACCGCTTTCGTCGTTGTTCAAGAACGAAAAGATCGTCAAAATTTTTCATGGGGCCGAGTATGATTTGATTTCGCTTAAACGCGACTTTGGTTTCACGATATTAACGATTTTTGACACGGTCCTGGCGGCCCGTGCGGTTGGAATTAAGGCCTTTTCTCTTCAAAACCTGGTCTCCCTTTATTTTAATATCGCACTTGTGAAAACCCATCAGAAAGCCAACTGGTCAAAACGCCCCATTTCAACGGACCAGCTCGAATACGCCTATAAAGATACTTCGTTTCTTGCGGGGTTATACGAACGGCTTGTTGCGGAAGTGGAAAAAAAGGGGAGGCAAGACCAAATCCAGGAGGAATGTTTTCTGTTACAGGAGAGGGTTTGGGAAGAGAAGGAATTTTCGTCTGAAAAATATTTTAAAATTAAGGGAGCAAAAAATTTACCCGAGGGTTCTCAAAAAATTTTAAGGGAACTGGTTATCGCACGGGAACAACAGGCTAAAGATTTAGACCGTCCCCCCTTTAAGGTTATTTCGAATGAGGATTTATTTCTTTTAGCCAAACAACCTCCGCATTCCCTTGAAGAGCTTAAGGTTCTTTTTCCCAGACAAACCGCTTCCGTTTTTCGAAACCCCGTTTTTTGGCTCAAAACCCTTTCGCTCGGAGAAAAAAGCCATGAACCCCTTCCTTTAAAAGTTAAAAAAGGAGGAGCGCCTCCGACCCCTGCCCAGGAAAAGCGATTTACCGAGTTAAAGAAATGGCGGGATGCGCAGGCGGTCGAAGAGGGTGTGGAGCCGGCCATGATTATTTCGACGGATGTTTTGAGATCAATTACCTCCCGGGATATCCATAGTCCTGAACGACTATCCGAGTCGGGTCTTTTGCGCCAATGGCAGATAAAACGTTACGGCCAAAAAATTGATAGTATTTAAGGATTACCTGGGAATGAAGAATTCCTTTAAAGGAGTTGATCGATTCGGGAGAGCTTGGCTCTTAACCAATGGTCGGCAAGCGTTAAGGCCATCATGGCCTCGGCAATGGGTACCGCCCGGATTCCCACGCACGGGTCATGGCGGCCCCTGGTGGAGATTTTAGCAGGGCTGTTATTCAGGTCAATGGTATCCTGCTCCCGGGCGATCGAAGAGGTGGGTTTTAACGCCAGGCGGACAATCACCGTATCGCCATTGGAAATTCCTCCGAGGATCCCGCCGGCATGATTGGTTTTAAATCCCTTGGGCGTGATCGGGTCGCAATTTTCACTCCCTTTAAGCTCGACCACTCGGAATCCATCCCCAATTTCAACTCCTTTAACCGCGTTAATCGACATCATGGCTTTGGCCAGATCAGCGTCGAGCTTATCAAAAACCGGTTCTCCCAACCCAGGGGAGACTCCCGTTGCGATGACCTCAACTAACGCTCCAATCGAGTCTTTTTCGGCTTTGATCTTTTCGAGATAGCGGGCCATTTCTTTGGCTGTTTCAGCATCCGGACAAAAAAATGGGTTCCGGTTAATTTGATCGTATTCAATTTTATTGATTTTTACCGGCCCTAACTGCTTGAGGTAACCGATAATTTTAATTCCGGCGGAGGCAAGCATTATTTTTGCGATTGCGCCTGAGGCAACCCTGGCAACGGTTTCTCTCGCCGAAGACCGACCGCCACCCCGGTAATCTCTTATTCCATATTTTTTCTGGTAGGTGAAATCCGCATGTCCCGGACGAAAAAGGTCCTTTATGGCGGTGTAATCTTTGGATTTCTGGTCTTCATTGTAAATGACCATGGCAATCGGGGTGCCGGTTGTTTTCCCCTCAAAAACCCCGCTGAGGATTTGGACCTTATCCGATTCCTGTCTTTGTGTCGTCATGAGGCTTTGGCCAGGTTTGCGGCGATCTAATTCCTTTTGAATATCAGCAGGATCGACGCCGATTCCCGCGGGACATCCGTCCAGGATCACGCCCAAACCTGCGCCATGACTCTCCCCGAAGGTGGTTATCTTAAAGTGTGTTCCAAAACTATTTCCAGCCATAACCAGAAAATAGCATATTTGCGGTTGGATGAAAAGAGTTGATTAAAGGGGGTTATGTTTTTTTGTCGTTAAGAATTTGGTCGATAAATTGTTGAATGATTTTGGGAAATTCCTCGCCATCGAAAGAAAATTTAACACCAATTCCCTGACCCGGTCGGATACTGACCACCCTGGCTTTGGTTTGTATGAAAGTTTTCCGCGAGGAAATAAGATTAAAACGAAGAACGACATCCTGGCCCAAACCAAAAATTTTTTTGATTTCGATAAAACATCCGGAAATGCTGATATCCTTTATCAATCCAAACGTTTTATAGTTGACGAGCACTTCCTGGTTGAAGGGGATTCGGGTTCCCCAGCGCAGGTCTGTCTCTGTTGAAATCGGTTTGCTTTCCATCAAGGAATCCTAATTTCTTTCTGTGGGTTGGTTGTTGCCAAGACCAGCGATAGACTTCGCACCCACTTATTAATCATGTCATTGCGAGCACCGAAGGGTGCGTGGCAATCTTATCGTAAAGTCTTGAGATTGCTTCACTTTGTTCGCAATGACAGCTTTCTAACTCTGTTCTTGGGCTTGATACATGTCATAAACCGTCGCTTAACAAAAAAGAATACCATTTATTAAAATCATGATGTTTAAGAAGGACCCTGTTAACGAAAAAGATAATTTGCCTGCCTTTTCGCAGAAAAGGTGATTTTTAAAAGGACGGGATATCTGATAAACAGCGGAAAAAAATGGAGTACGTAATTGATTTCACTTAATAATATTTGTAAAAGTTTTGGTAGTAGAACCCTTTTTGCCGATATTTCTTTCCGGATAGGGCCGCAGGATAAAATTGCTTTAATTGGTCCTAACGGAGCAGGCAAGTCTACCTTAATGCTGATGATTGCCGAGATGATACCGCCTGACTCCGGGACCATCGTTAGAAACAAAAAAGCGGTCATTGGATATCTTCCCCAGGACATCACTTATTTCAAGGGAAAAACCGTCCTGGAAGAGTTGTTAACGGTTTCGAGCGATGCACAAAATTTGGAGCACCACCTTAAAGTTTTAGAAACAGAAATTTCAGAAACAACGAACCCTGACGAGCTTGAAAAATTAATTCAATATTATGGCGAGCTTCAAACCAGGTTTGAAAATATGGGGGGCTACAATTTAGAGACGGAAGCGAAGAAGATTTTATTTGGTTTAAGTTTTAAAGAACGAGATTTAAATCGAAAGACCGAGGAATTCAGCGGAGGGTGGCTGATGCGGCTGGCCCTGGCTAAACTTTTGCTTTCGGGCCCTGATCTGCTTCTTTTGGACGAACCGACCAACCATTTGGATCTGGAATCGGTCCTCTGGCTTGAAGGTTTCCTAAGGAAATATGAGGGTTCGATCGTGTTAATCTCCCATGACCGGAATTTCATGAACAATCTTGTGACAAAAGTCGTTGAGGCCGATCAAAAAAAACTCACCGAATATACCGGAAATTACGACCAGTATGAAAAGGCAAAGGCGCTGGCCAAGGAGATCCTTCTTTCGGCCTATCAAAACCAGCAAAAAAAGATAGAGGATACTGAAAAATTTATAGAGCGGTTTCGCGCAAAGGCAAGTAAGGCAAGCCAGGTTCAAAGCCGGGTTAAAATGCTTGAAAAAATGGACAAGATCGAGCTTGCCTCTGAACGAAAGAAGGTGAGATTTAAATTTCCTCAACCGATTCGGTCGGGAGAAGTGGTCATTGAATTAAAAGACATTGAAAAGCGGTATGACCAAAATGTTATTTATCCCTGTCTTAATTTAACGCTTCAACGAGGAGACAAAGTGGCATTTGTGGGTCCAAACGGCGCGGGAAAATCGACGCTTTTAAAGCTTTTGGCCGGGGCGACGCCGTTTCAAAAAGGAGAGCGGGTGTTAGGCCACCATGTCCAGACCGCTTATTATGCCCAGCATCAGCTGGAACTTTTAAACCCAAAAAACCAAATTTTGGAAGAAATACTCACGGTGGCCCCGATGGAACCGGTGTCATTTTTGCGGGGGATTTTAGGATCGTTTTTATTTACTGGCGATGATGTTTTCAAAAAAGTTTCCGTTTTAAGCGGTGGTGAAAAAAGCCGTTTGGCTTTAGCCAAAATGCTGGTGAAACCTGCTAACTTTTTGCTTTTGGATGAGCCAACCAATCATCTTGACATTCAATCGATGAATGTCCTTGAAGAATCCTTAAAAGAATATTCAGGAACTTATTGCCTTATTACCCATGATCGGCACCTGATCCGGGCCGTCGCGAACAAAATCATAGAAGTTTCTAATGGAAAGGTGGAGGTCTTTGTTGGAGATTATGATTATTACCTCCACAAAAAAGAACTTCAGGCCGCCGGTCAAAATGGCGTGGGCGAGGCTTCGCCCGGAATAAGAGAACCGGGGGCGATGCTTAAAACCGGCGACAACGCGAACCGGTCTTCCCGAAAAACCAAAGAAGAGAAACGGCTGGAAGCCGAATTAAGAAATAATCGGTTTCAAAAAAACCATTCCAAAAAAAACCAGATGGCAGAGCTGGAAAAGGTTTTGGACCAGAAGAACAAACGGATTGAGGAATTAACCGCGATGCTGGCCGATCCCGAACTTTATCGGGAGAAAGAAAAATTTTTTCAAGTCATAGAAGAACAAGAACAGAGTTAGAAAGCTGTCATTGCGAACAAAGTGAAGCAATCTCAAGACTTTACGATAAGATTGCCACGCACCCTTCGGTGCTCGCAATGACATGATTAATAAGTGGGTGCGAAGTCTATCGCTGGTCTTGGGTGGATAAAAGGTGATTGACCGGGTGTCACAGAATCCAGTATGATCGGATGGATGCGTTTATTGAAAAATGATTCGTTTTGGAAAGAATAAATGACGGTCAAAGACCAGATTGAACAGCAGTTTCAGGAAATTTTAAACGCCCTGGCAACCAAAGAAGGGAAGATCGAGTTTTTAAAAAAAGCGCTGAAGGCTTCAATTCCAAAGGCAGGACCGTTACTTATTTTGTCCTATGAGCAGGATGGGAAACTTGAAGAGGCGGGAAAACTTGCGAAACAGTTAGGCGACCCCCAGCGGTCTATTGCCCTGTACCGTCGGTTTTATGAACAACTGGTAAAAGAAGACAGAGCCGAGGAGGCGGGGAGAATCGCTTATTACCTTGGATTAAATGAAGAAGCGATTTTACATTATGAAAAGGCCGGGAAACTTCAAAAATCGGCAGAAATCGCCGAGGGGATGACCCAGGTCAACCGGGCGATCGAACTTTATGAAAAAGCGGGGTGGTATGACGACGCCGCCCGGTTAGCCGAAGAGGCCGGGCAAAAAGAAAAATCGGCTCAATTGTTTAAACGTCAAATTGATGACCTTGAAAAAGAAGGGATGATTGACGAAGCCTGCCAGTTGGCGGAAAAATTGGGAATGATTAACCGATCGATTGAGATATATCAAAGAGGAAATCAATTCGGACAGGCGGGACGCCTTTTTGAGATGACTGAAAAGTACAAAGAGGCGATGGCCTGTTATGAGCGCGCTGGTTTATTTGAAGAGGCAAGACGATTGGCTGAAAAATTAAGCCAGAGGCCCCAAAAGCAGTATTATGAGCTGATCTCGCTGCTGTAATGATAATCGTTCAGGTTTAGGGAGACCACCTGAAATTTAAGGATTGCCGGTAATCTTTATGGAAAACAAACCTAAAACCGGATTTTTAACAGACGTCCGTTACCGGGAACATCTCACGGGAACCGGCCATCCTGAAACACCTTCCCGCCTGGATTTTATCGACAGGAGAATTCACCAAAAAGGTCTGATCGATCAATTATTTCAGATTAAGCCTCGTTTTGCTGACCGTGAGTTTGTTTTAAAGGTTCACCAACGAGAGTATATTGAGCGGCTGGCATCTTTTGCATCCCAGGACGGCCTTTCTTATCTCGATCCTGATACGCCGGTTTCTTCTGTTTCTTTTAAGACAGCGCTTCTTGCGGCCGGAGGGGTTTGCCAGGCTATTGATGAGATGATGACGGGAAAAATTAAAAATGCCTTTTGTGCCGTTCGGCCTCCAGGGCATCATGCAAAAATTAACCAGGCCATGGGGTTTTGCCTGATCAACAATGTAGCTGTTGGCGCCCGTTATGTACAACAAAAATATAAGCTGGAACGGGTTGCGATTATTGACTGGGATGTCCACCACGGGAACGGAACTCAGGAGATTTTTTATGAAGACCCCGCTGTTTTCTATTTTAGTGTCCATCAATTCCCGTTTTATCCCGGAACAGGCCGTTCGGGAGAAACCGGTAAAGGCCCCGGGGAAGGGTATACCCTGAACTGTCCCCTTGATCAGGGTTCGGGAGATCGGGAATATTTTGACCCGTTTGAAAATATCCTTTTTCCCCGGCTTGAAATTTTTAAACCTCAGTTTATTTTTATTTCCGCAGGGTTTGATGCTCACAAGGATGATCCCCTTGCGGGAATGGCGGTTTCAACCGATGGGTTTGGCAGATTAACCTCTATCGTCAGGCAGATGGCTGAACAATTCTGCGACGGGAGGCTGGTTTCGGTTCTTGAAGGGGGATATCATCTTGAGGCATTGGCTGAGTCGGTTGAAAAACATATTTCCGTATTAATGGAGTAAGAGTGCTGAAGCAACCGGCTTTGCCGTTGCGGAACGCGGGGTTCGGGGGCATGAAAACATAGCTTCGCTGCGGGAACGCTCGCGAGCAAGCTTTGTGGCACAGGCCCCTGAATAAAATAGATTGATTACAAAATTATTGCATACACGGTTAAGGGTTAATAATATGGACGAGCATGTTCATTTTTTTTGCGATATCCTCGGCTTAACGTTAGTCAGCCGCCATAAGTCTCCGCGGGGTTCTGAATTGGTTTTTCTTAAGGTTCCGGGAAGTGAAGCGGAGATTGAACTGTGTCACTATCCCAAAAGCGGAAAAGTCGAGGTCCAGGAAGACCTGGTCCATCTGGCTTTCGAAGTTAAGGACTTGAAGAAGTTCGCCGCATACCTGGCTGAAAAAGGAATTTCTCTGACCGACGGGCCGACAGAATCTTCAGGCGGCGGTTGTTTTGCTTTTATAGACGCGCCCGACCGTTATGAAATTGAATTAGTTGAAAGAAAAAGATGAAAAAAACCCCGCCGGCCAAAAGTTTTGACCAGCTTCAAGCCTCGCTTTTGTATTGTCCCAAATGCGCGAGGGCTGTTCAGATTAGAGAAAGGTTATTGTTGGTTCTTCCCGATGGGCAGCTTTTTGAGTATCGGTGTGTTTATTGTGGAACCTCGATAGGGGAACGGACGGAGAAGACCACAAAACCGGTTAAAATCATTATTTAAATTTTTCTCAATTCAACCCTTAAACAATGTAACAATGAAACAGCTCAGCTTAACTGGGCGACGTCCTTATCACTGATTCCCAGTAAATAGAGGATGGCGTCAAGATTTTTCTGGGTAATACTGTATTGCGCGGCTTCCCTGACTTTTGGTTTTGCGTTAAACGCAATTCCCAAACCGGCTTTGCCAATCATCATTAAATCATTCGCCCCATCACCGATCGCAATAACCTGGTCGAGCGAAATTCCCTCTTTAGCCGCGATCTCCTCCATCAGGTCCGATTTTTTTAACCCGTCGACAATTTCGCCTAAAACTTCCCCGGTCAGTTTTCCATTGATGATTTCCAGCTGGTTGGAGTAGGCGTAATCCAATCCCAGCTCTTTTTTCAGACGATCGGTAAAATAATTGAATCCTCCGCTTAAAACCGCGGTTTTATACCCCATTTTTTTTAAAATCCGGACCAGCTCTTTGGCCCCTTTGGTAAAGGGTATTCTGGCGTATACCTTTTGAAGAGTTTCCTCGGGGAGGCCTTTTAATAAACGTACCCGTTCCCTTAACGCCTCTTGAAAATTTAACTCACCGTTCATGGCTCTTTCGGTAATTTGCGAAACCTTTGGTCCAACACCGGCCTCTTTGGCCAATTCGTCGATTCCTTCCATTTGAACAAGCGTGGAATCCATATCCATGACGATTAACCGTTTTGCCCGGCGGAACAACGACTCTTTTTGAACGGCGATATCGACGCCAAATTCGGCATTTAAATGGAGAAGCTTTTTCGTCATTTCCCTGGGGTTGATGTTTTTCTCAGTGTTGATCGTCATTTCTATGCAATTGAGTTTATCCTGAGTCAGTTTTCCGATCTTTTCTATATTGATTCCTTCTTCAAAGAGAAGTCCGCTTAATTTAGCGATGACTTTAGCGTTGACCTCTTCACCCAGACAGGTGATGACGAAGTTCTGTTTATCTGCATGTTTCTTGAGTTCCGTTTCCTCCAGCACATGGAAAGTCAGGTGAACGCCGAGTTCATGAGCTTTGAAGAGGAGCTCTTTGATCAGGTCCTGGTGATTTTTTTCTGAATCAAGGCTGACGATCATGGAAAGGGAAAGAAGGGAACGGGTGACGACCTGTTCGATATCGATCAGGTTGGCGCCCAGGGTTGAAATGAGACCGGTTAACCCGGCGGTGATGCCGGGTTTGTCTTGTCCGGAAACAGAGATGAGGATATTCCGTTGCTGATTAATAATTAGACTCCTTCGAACGGGTTATCGAAAATATTCAGGTGTTTTTGTTATTTTTTCACTTTTCCTTCGGTTTTAAGACGATGAAGAACGACCGGTTTTCTCTATTAACATAGATCAGGACGGATTCGTTTTCCTTGATCTTTTTAACCGCCTCGTTAAAGTCGTTGATGGTTTCTATTTTATCATCCCTCATTTTCTTAATGACGTCGCCTTCTTTCAACGCATCTGTATCATAACGCCCTTCAGAATCGAGTTTTGAAATTAAAACTCCTTTTTCAATTTTTAATTTATATTTCTCCTTCAGATCAGGATTGATTTCAGTCACGGTAATTCCGAGAAGATTGCCGGTTTCTTTTTGAGCGCTGGCAACCTTCTGTTCGTCTTTTCTTTCACCCAGCGTGATCGAGATCGTTTTAGGTTTTCCATCGCGCAAAATGACCATATCTGTTTTTTTACCCGGTGGCAGGCTTGCAATGAGCCGGGAGAGGGTGCTGGTGGAGGTGATGTCATGACCGTTTATTTTTGTAATAATATCACCGGGCTGAATTCCTGCGCGGGCGGCGGGGTCTCCTTCAAAAACTTCGCTGACCAGGATGCCTTCCCCTTCCTTAATGTGGAACTTTTCGGCTAAATCCGTGCTGACTTCCTGAATGCCGATTCCGAGCCATCCGCGGGTCACTTTCCCTGTCGAAACCAGTTGGGTGACAATTTCCTGAACCATGTTCGAGGGTATGGCAAATCCTATTCCCTGAGCAAAATTAATGATCGCCGTGTTGATGCCGATGATTTCACCCTTTAAGTTTAAAAGAGGTCCCCCGCTGTTGCCCGGGTTGATCGAGGCGTCGGTTTGAATAAAATCCTCATAGCGGGACAAATTAACGCTCTCCCGGCCTGTGGCGCTGATAACCCCCAGCGTCACGGTTCCTTCAAGCCCGAAAGGATTTCCCACCGCAATTGCCCATTGCCCGACTTTAACTTTCGACGAATCGCCGACGGCAAGGGTCGGTAAATCAGACGCCTCAATTTTCACCACAGCCACATCGGTATCGCTGTCTCTTCCAATAACCTTTCCGGTAAATTTTCGTTTATCCGACAGACGGACTTCAACCTCTTTCGCGTCTCCCACGACATGCTGGTTGGTGATAATGAGTCCTTTTTTATCAATAATGACTCCGGAACCCGATCCCTGGGGGACTTCCGGTCTTCTCCTTTCCGCCGGCGCCTCATCCTGTCTTCCGGCATGGGAGAGCGCCTGAGCCGGAGAAATATTCACCACCGCCGGTTTAGCTTTTGCCGCGATATCAATAAAAACATTTTGGGTTTGGTCCAGAAATTTAATGGCATCCTCCAGACCGGCGGTCTTTGCTAAAAGAGGAAAGCCGGAAATCAAACAAAATAGAGCGGAAAATAAGACCAAACTGGACTTCCATTTTTTTACCGAAATCCTTGTATTATTTAAAGTCATTTAAAAACCTCCATTAATGTGATTTTAAATTTATAGCATATTAACAGGGGCTTTTAAAGAAAAATGAAAGGGCCCCGCTGATTCCAGTTGACTCCAATCCGTTTTATCTTTTAAGATTACCTTGCCGTTAAAACGGGTTTTGAGTAAATACTCATTATTGATGAATTCTTCCTCAATAATGAGTAGGATTAAAAATTATTATCTTGACTTATCATGCCCCGGGGTTTTATACTTTTGAAAAAGGCTTTTATAAAAAATAATGAAAAAGGAAGGTTTTATCCGTTTTAATTTTAATGTTTTTTAAGAAAAAAATACGAAAAACACCAGTAGATTCAAATAGATCTGTTAATTTTAGTTTTACATAAAAATTCCGCTAATGAGGGAGGAAAAGTAAAATGGGTGGGAATAATCTGATTGGAACGTTAAATAAGAAGGGACAAAAGTTTGTTCAACCAGAATATATGTTTTTCGAAGCTCCCAGGCAGGAATTTTTCTTAACGGGGAGCGAAGTGGTAAAAGAGGCGATCAGGAGAGCCAGTGTTGACATCTCCGTGGCTTATCCTATTACCCCTCAGAGTGAAGCTTCAGCTTTAATCGGGGAGTTATGGACAGAAGGGTATGTCGGGGATTATTTCAGAGGTGAAAACGAATTTGCCGTGATGGGTGAATGCGCCGGCGCCGCTTTTGGAGGCGCAAGGGTTTTTACCACGACGTCAGGCCCCGGCACGTTAAGAGCGTTTGAAAACTTTCCGATGTGGGCAGGGTCAAGGCTTCCCATTATGATTAACGTGATGGTTCGCGGTGTCAACTCACCTTTGAATATTCAGCCGGATACTCTGGAGATGGCATTTTTATTAGACACCGGAATGCTCATCTGGCACGCTGAGACCGCCCAGGAATTGTTTGATATGCTCCTGAAAGGATTTATTGTGGCTGAACAGCCGGATGTTCATCTTCCCATTGCGGTTTGTATCGATGGTTTCTTTGTCAGCCATACCAAAGAGATGGTTTCCTTAACCGGCGCCGACATCTGTATTCCCCATTATGACCCTTATCGTTCTCCCGTTCCCTGTATGGATATGGAGACTCCGCCTGTCCGGATGATGAGAGACCCCTTCGTGATGAAGAGCAATTATATCAGCTACGCGACCCACGCAAGCTGGCAGCAGGAAATTAAGGCTGCCATTGAACGGTCGAGAAAATATTCGCTCCGTTACCTGGGAGGAAGCTTGATTGAAGAAGAAAACACCGATGCCGACATTCTGATTGTTTCTTCAGGAACGGCGGTTGCTCAAGGACGGGAAGCGATTCGTTTATTGAACGAAGAGGGAATTAAAGTCGGACTGGTTAAAATTAAAACCATTCGTCCGTTCCCCACCGAGGAAATCCGTCGGGCGACAAAGAATGCCAAACTCATTTTTGTGCCCGAGTTTAACGTGGCCGGCTGGATGGCGAGAGAAATTAAATCGGTGATTGACCGGAACGATCGCGTGATTGCCGGCCCTCACGTTGCCGGTGGAATGACCCTGCCCCCTGAAGTGATCGTTGAAGAGATTAAAAAGCAAATCCATCTTAGGAAAAAGGAGCTTGTCCATGGGTAAAGATAAAATCAAGATTTCGAAAGATTTAGAAGATATTATGCCGGTTGAATATAGAGAGCTTGTTGCCGACGCAACCTATGGAAAAGAAAACCGCGGATGGAAAGATATCGGCAGTGCAAAAGAACTGATTGAGGAACATTCCCTCTGTGCGGGCTGCCCGGAGTCAATTGCCTTTCGGTATGTTTTGGCCTCGCTCCCGAATCCTGAAGATACCGTAATGGTCGGGTCGACAGGGTGTACCAGTCTCGTATTTCCCCATGTCGCGGTTCATAATATTCATTCTCTCTTCGGAAATCAAAACGCGGTTGCCTCAGGTTTAAAAAGGGCGCTTAAAGTCAGATTTCCTGAAAAAGAAAAAGATGTGGTTGTTCTCGCGGGCGATGGTGCGACGGTCGATATCGGTTTGGACATGACCCTTCAATCGTGGTTCCGCCAGGAGAAATTCACAACCATCTGTTTTGACAATGAACTTTATGCAAATACCGGCGGGCAGGAAAGCGGGTTGACCCAGAAAGGGTTTGTCATGAAAATGGCGCCTCAGGGGAAAAAATTCAACAAAGTCCGTATGCCGGAAATTGCGCGGGAATCGGGCTGTGCCTATGTCGCCATTTTAACCGTCAGCAAGCCGAATCTGGTCGAAAGGGTTCTAAAAAACGCGATTTTAATCGCGAGAACCATCGGTCCGACTTACGTGCAGATTTACACCCCCTGCATTCTTGAAATCGGAAAGCAGAGCATGGAAGGTCTTCAGGAGATGAGAGATTCTGAAGGGCCCGCTGACCGTTTCGCATTTAGAGAATTTATTACTGACGAAGCCAAAGCGTTTTTGGCCGAACTGGATGCCAAGAAAAAATTAGCGGCTGCCGCCGCAAAAATTGGAACGGCCGTACCGGCAGGAGTGAAATAAAGATGAGAAAAAGAATCAATGTTCGAATTTCAGGGTTAGGAGGACAGGGGGCGGTCACTTCCGCGCATGTTTTAGCCACAGCCGTTTACAAAGAGGGAAGGAATGCGATTTCAAATCCCTTTTTTGGAGCTGAAAAACGGATGGCCCCGGCGGAAAGCTATGTCAGAATTGCTGACCAAAAAATTTATGACAGAGGCGAAATTGTCTATCCCGACATTATTATGATATACCACCCTCAGGTCTACACTCAGGGAAAATGTTACACCATGCCGTTTTATTCTGGCCTGAAACGGGGCGGGCTGGTCATTATTAATACCGATCACCCTTTGCTCAGTGAGGAAGATACCGCCCGGCTTGGAGAGTTGGAAGCAAAGCTTTTATACATAGACGCGACGCAGATCGCCGTGGATATCGCAGGAACCGAACTGGCCACCAATATGGCCATGTTAGGCGCCCTGGTGGGAGCCACAAAAATCGTCAAGATGGAATCGATGGAAAAGGCGCTTGCCGACCGGTTTGGAAAAAAATACGTCGCTTCGGGCGGAACTGCGACGTTGGACGAAGCCATTAAGAAAAAATTCGCTAAAAAAGAACAGCTTCTCCAGAAAAACCTCGAAACAATTGTGAAAGGGTATGAAATAAGTTCCGCCTGGGCGGAGTCTCAATCAGCCATGTTGGTTTAATTTTCGAAGAAAAAGGAGAATTTCTGAATGTACGCTGTTGCACAGGTTGATGACGATAAATGTATTGCCAACAAGGGGTGCCGGCTCTGTATTCTTTATTGCCCGGAAGCCGATACGATTAAACTCGACCCTAACAAAAAGAAAGCCTATGTTGTCGAAAATCGATGCAAAGGGTGTGAGCTCTGCGTGGTCGTTTGTGATAATGCAAAACACATGGCGATTACCATGGTCATGCGATAACCTTATAAAAGGGATTCCTTAAGGGAATGGCCACATGCGGAGTAAAATATATGATTGAAATGGATCCTGAAATCGAAAAGTCATTAACCAACGTGCTGAAAGCGTTGCAGGATTTCACATCAGTTTATGACCATAAAGTCGACGAGCTCCGCGTAAAAGGATTCAGCGATGAACAGCTAGGGCCGATGATTGAGGGGTCTGAGTCTATGAAAGACAGCGCTTCTATTTTTTTGAGCTGGGCCAGGCACTATGTGCAAAAAATCAGCAATCCTTCCGCTGAAAAGCAAACCGAGAATTTTTATACCGAAACCTGAATCTATCATTCGCATCTGAATGCTTGGCTGAAGAGTTTGACGATTTTCCGGTCAGGCAAGTAGTAAGGTGCTTCCCCATGGCCATCGGCCTGGAATACCCCTCCAGCAATAATCATTTTGACAAGCCTTGCAATTACGAATATAATTCATGCGTTTTATGAATGAAATCCAAAACCACATCCGAAATTTTTCCATTATCGCCCATATTGACCATGGCAAGTCAACCCTGGCAGATCGTCTTCTGGAATATACCGGTGCTTTGACCAAAAGAGAGCAACGGGAGCAGTTTCTTGATGACATGGATCTTGAGCGGGAACGGGGTATAACGATTAAAGCTCATGCGGTCAGGCTGGTTTACCAATCAGATTCCAACGAAAAATATATTCTGAATTTAATCGACACCCCCGGCCATGTAGATTTTACCTATGAAGTTTCCAGAAGCCTTGCGGCCTGTGAAGGCGCTCTTCTTGTCGTCGACGCCACGCAGGGCGTTGAAGCCCAAACGATCGCGAATGCCAATCTGGCGATGGACAACAGGCTCAAGATTATTCCGGTGATCAATAAAATCGACCTGCCGAGCGCGGATATTGTAAAAGCAAAAGAGCAAATTGAGGATATTTTAAGCCTTGAAGCGAACGAGGCGGTCCTGGCAAGCGCCAAAGAGGGGATTGGAATAAAAGAGATTCTTGAAGCCGTCGTTCACAGGGTTCCTCCCCCTTCAGGTGATCCGGAGGGCCCTTTAAAAGCCCTTGTATTCGATTCATGGTTTGACAATTACGAAGGGGCCGTGGTTTTGGTCAAGATTGTCGAAGGCACCCTGAAAGTTGGAGACCGAATTCTTTTTATGTCCCACCGGAAGGAGTTTGAAGTGATCTCGCTGGGTATTTTCACGCCCGCCCGGACCCCGGTTTCCGAACTGAGCGTCGGAGAGGTCGGGTGTTTTACGGCGGCGATAAAAAAAGTCGGAGATACCAAGGTCGGAGATACAGTCACCTCCGCAAGCCGGCCGGCAGAAGTCCAGATTCCGGGTTATCGGGATGTTAAACCGATGGTTTTTTGCGGACTTTATTGTCAGGATACGGCCGAATATGAAGATTTAAGGGACGCGTTAGAAAAACTCAGCTTAAATGATTCTTCCTTTCGTTATGAACCTGAGACCTCTCTTGCTCTTGGTTTTGGCTTTCGGTGCGGTTTTTTGGGGCTCCTTCATATGGAAATTATCCAGGAGCGTCTGGAACGGGAATATAACTTAAGTTTAATCAGTACGGCTCCGACCGTTGTTTACCGGATTACAACAATAAAGGGAGACCTTCTTCTCATCGATAATCCGGCCAAACTCCCTGATCC
This sequence comes from Nitrospirota bacterium, assembly GCA_016178585.1. Lineage (NCBI taxonomy): Bacteria > Pseudomonadati > Nitrospirota > Nitrospirota bacterium. The sequence continues at coordinate 15,327 of JACOTA010000013.1, read as the reverse complement.
GCAAAAAGTCAAAACGTATGAAGAGCCTAACATTCTTGCCTCGATCATTACCCCGGAAGAATACATGGGTTCGTTAATAAACCTCTGCCAGGAAAAAAGAGGCATTCAAAAAGACTACAAATATCTGGACCGAAAACGCATTTTGATGTCCTACGAAATGCCTCTAAACGAAGTGATTCTGGATTTTCATGATAAATTAAAATCGCTGACCAAAGGATATGCATCCTTTGATTATGAATTGATCGGTTATAAGGAATCGGATCTGGTTAAAATCGATATTTTGTTGAACGGCGAAACCGTAGACGCCCTTTCCTTTATCACCCACAGAACAAAAGCGGCTCAACGCGGCCGCCAGATTGCCGAAAAAATGAAAGAACTGATTCCCCGCCAAATGTTTGAGATCGCTGTTCAGGCGACCATCGGCGGCAAGATTCTTGCCCGTGAAACAATTGCCGCCATGAAAAAAAACGTGACTGCAAAATGTTATGGCGGAGATATTTCAAGAAAACGAAAATTGTGGGAAAAGCAAAAAGAAGGCAAGAAAAGAATGAAACAGATCGGCAGGGTTGAAATCCCTCAGGAGGCTTTTCTGGCAGTACTTAAAATAAAAGATTAAGTAAGAAATGAAGTGAAGCAACCGGCTTAGTCGGTGCGGAACGCGGGGTTCGGGGGCATCGGAGGATTTCACGGAGTGAAACCGCACGGGCCCCTGAATAAAATAAGGCTTAAGGAATGAAATGACCAAAAGAAAAAATGAACCTTCAATGATCAGGGAATATGTAGAAGCGATTTTAACCGCCTTGATTTTGGCTCTGATCGTGATGACCTTTGTCATTCAGGCTTTCAAAATACCTTCAGGATCGATGATTCCAACCTTGAAGGTTGGGGATCATATTTTTGTTCTGAAATTTATTTATGGCGTTAAAATCCCTTTTTCAGATACAATTTTAATTCACACTTGGCAGCCGAAACATGGCGATGTGGTGGTCTTTAAATATCCGAGAGATGAAAAAACAGATTTTGTGAAAAGGTTAATAGGAGAACCCGGGGACACGATTGAAATTAAAAACAAACAGTTGTTTGTCAACGGGGAGGCCATGAAAGAACCTTACATCATCCACTCCGATACAGCCATTCTTCAGGACCGGGACAATTTCGGTCCCATCACCGTTCCGGAAGGTAAATATTTTATGATGGGAGATAATCGCGATCAAAGTCTTGACAGTCGTTTTTGGGGATTTGTCAGCGAAAATAAGTTAAAAGGAAAAGCGTTTATCATTTATTGGTCATGGGATGGGAAGGATGAGTGGGTGCGCTGGAATCGAATCGGAAAGTTCATTCAATAAGTCCGAAAGGAGCGTCAATTTATGAAACCTGGGAATGAACAAAGAAAACGCGCTGAACATCCGTTAAGGTCTTACGTTAAAAAATTTTCAGAGTCGCGGATTCTTGTGATTGGCGATTTAATGCTGGACCATTATATCTGGGGAACCGTGAAACGGATCTCGCCAGAAGCGCCCGTTCCCGTGGTGAATGTAACCTCTGAAACCATGTTATTGGGCGGGGCGGCCAACGTTTGCCATAATATTTTTTCTCTTGGCGGTAAAACGGATCTCGGAGGGGTTATTGGACAGGACGCTTCCGGCGAATGGATTACCCGCCGTTTAAGGGAGATGAAGGTCAGCGGACAGGGCATTATTCAGGAACCCGGACGCCCAACGACCCGGAAAACGAGGGTCATCGCCCATAGTCAGCAGGTGGTTAGATTTGATCACGAAAAACGGGGAGATATTTCCGCCGAAAGCCAGAAAAAACTCCTCTCCTGGCTGGAAAAAAATCTTGATCAATATCAGTCGATTGTCATCTCCGATTACGAAAAAGGGGTTGTCACTGAAAGTTTAATCAGGGGGGCAATTAATTTTTCAAAAGAACTTAAAATCAAAATTATTGTCGACCCGAAAATCAGTCATTTTTCAATCTATAGGGGTGTCACGCTCCTCACCCCCAACCATCTCGAAGCTTCCCTGGGTTCCGGGATTGAAATAGAGGATGAAGCGTCGTTAATGAAAGCCGGTCAGACCATTTTAAAGAAGCTCGATTGCGAGTCGGTACTCATTACGCGGGGAGAACATGGGATGAGCCTCTTTGAAAACTCCGGGGAGGTCACGCATATTCCGACTGTCGCCAAGAAAGTTTTCGATGTTACAGGCGCCGGGGATACGGTTGTAAGCGTATTATCCCTGGCTCTTTCGGCGGGAGCCAATTTAAAAGATTCCGCGGTTTTGGCAAATCATGCCGCCGGAATTGTCGTCGGGATTGTCGGAACGGCAACTGTGACTCAGCAAACCTTATTGGATGATCTTAACCATTCTTTATGAAAGTTTCGGAAAAAGATAAAGCGACGGTCATCATTCCGGCCAGATTTCAATCAACCCGGTTTCCTGGAAAACCTTTAGCCGAGATCGACGGCAGACCGCTGATTTATCATTGTTATCATTCTGTTACCCGGTCCGATTGGATTAAAGAGGTGATTGTCGCCACCGATGATCCGAGAATTAAGACAGCGGTGGAAACATTCGGCGGAAAAGCGGTGCTGACCTCTTCTAACCCTAAAACCGGAACGGACCGGCTTGCCGAAGCGGTCGAGAAACTGGAGGGGGAGGTTTTTGTGAATGTTCAGGGGGACGAAATTCTTCTCCAGCCTTATTTTCTGGATTCCCTGGTTGAATCTTTTGCTCAAAAACCGGAAGTTCAAATGGCGACCTATAAAAAAGAAATTACCGATTGGGAGGACCTGAACAATCCAAACATCGTCAAGGTAGTTTGCGATCTGGACGGAGTCGCCCTTTATTTTTCCCGCTCGCCCATTCCGTTTGTCCGGGATCGAAAAGCGGGAGGGCCGGTTCCCGGAAAAACTTTTTTTCGGCATTTTGGAATTTATATTTACAGAAAAGCCCTTCTCCGGCAATTTTCACAATGGCCGGAGTCATTTTTAGAAAATCTTGAAAAGCTTGAACAGCTCAGAGCGATGGAGCGGGGCGTAAAAATCTGGGTAAAAGAAACAACGAATGACTCTTTAAGAGTCGATGCCCCGGAAGATTTAAATCGAGTTAAAGATTATCTTGAGAGGACCCATGGGTAAATTTATTTTTGTCACAGGAGGCGTCATTTCTTCACTCGGAAAAGGGCTCGCTTCCGCTTCGATCGGAGCTTTGCTTGAAGCGCGGGGCCTGAGAGTGACCTTTTTAAAACTCGATCCTTATATCAACGTGGATCCCGGGACGATGAACCCCTATCAACATGGCGAAGTTTTCGTAACGGATGACGGCGCTGAGACGGATCTCGATCTGGGACATTATGAGCGGTATGCCTCGGTGACCATGTTAAAAAGAAACAACTATACCACCGGAAAAATCTACGACACGGTCATTCGAAAAGAGAGGCGCGGAGATTACCTCGGCGGAACGGTCCAAGTGGTACCCCATATCACCGATGAAATTAAAAAGTGCATTCGAAATGTCGATTGGGGAGTCGACGTTGTTATTGTCGAAATCGGCGGAACGGTGGGTGATATCGAATCGCTCCCTTTCCTTGAAGCCATTCGTCAAATTCCTTTCGATGTAGGAAAAGAAAATGTTCTGTATATTCATTTAACCCTGGTCCCTTATATTCCGACCGCGGATGAACTCAAAACAAAGCCAACCCAGCATAGCGTGAACAAGCTTCGGGAAATCGGTATTCAGCCCGATATTCTCCTTTGTCGGTCAGATCGGCACCTGTCATCGGATCTCAAAAGAAAAATTGCCTTATTCTGCAACCTGAGGCCGGAAGAGGTGATGTCAGCCCAGGATGTGGAAAGTATTTATGAAGTTCCCGTTCTTCTGAATATTGAAAAACTCGACGATATGATTTTGACCAAGCTTCATTTATCCGGGCATCCGGTCCAACTGGAGAAGTGGAAAGAAATAATCGAAATTGTAAAACATCCTCAAGAGACGGTTGAAATCGCTTTGGTGGGTAAATACGTTGAGTTGAAGGAGTCCTACAAAAGTCTTCTTGAAGCGTTGGTTCATGGCGGAATTGGAAACCTGTCAAAAGTGAAGATTCAGTGGGTCGATTCGGAAGAGATCGAGAAGAACGGAACTGAGGCCTATTTTAAGACCGTCCATGGGATTTTGGTTCCCGGCGGTTTTGGCGACCGCGGCATAGAAGGCAAGATTACGACGATCCGCTATGCCCGGGAACATAAAATTCCATTTTTTGGAATCTGTCTGGGGATGCAATGCGCCGTGATTGAATTTAGCCGTAACGTCGTTCACCTTTCCAAAGCCAATAGTTCGGAGTTTGACAAAGATTCCCCGGATAAAGTCATTTCATTGATGACCGATCAGCAGGAGCTGACGGATAAAGGGGGGACGATGCGGTTAGGGGCCTATCCCTGTGTGTTAAGCGTGAATTCGAAGGCCTATCAATGTTATCAGAAAACAGAAATTAGAGAACGGCATCGTCATCGGTATGAGTTTAACAATCACTATCGGGACCAACTGCAAAAGACGGGCCTGAAAATCAGCGGAACTTCGCCGGATCACCGCCTGGTCGAAATCATTGAACTCGAAGATCATCCCTGGTTTATCGGCGTGCAATTTCATCCGGAATTTAAATCAAGACCGCTAGACCCGCATCCTCTATTCAAATCTTACATTAAAGCTTGTTTGGAATACCAGAGGTCGGTTAAATGATGACGAAAACCATTCAACTCAATCATTTAAAATTAGGCGGTGGAAATCCCCTCTTTTTAATCGCAGGCCCCTGTGTCATTGAAAAGGAATCTTTTATGCTCGAAACGGCCAGGAGGATTAAGGAAATCGCCGACCGGCATCAGGTTCCGTTTATTTTCAAATCGTCCTATGACAAGGCCAACCGATCAGCCCATAGCTCATTTCGGGGACCCGGAATTTTAAAAGGGCTTGAAATCCTTCAAAAAATCAAAGACGAACTCCACATTCCGGTTTTATCCGATGTCCATACCGCGGAAGAGGTCGAAAAAAGCGCCAAAGTTCTCGACATCCTCCAGATTCCCGCGTTTCTTTGCCGCCAAACCGATTTGTTGACTGCGGCGGCTCAAACCGGCCGAATCGTCAACATCAAAAAAGGACAATTTTTATCCCCCTGGGATGTTAAAAATATCATTGAAAAAATGGAAGCCATGAACCACGACAAATTTATGATTACCGAACGGGGTACGACCTTTGGTTACAACAATCTGGTCAGCGATATGCGGGCATTGCCTGTCATGAGGCGTTTTGGATATCCGGTAATTTTTGACGGGACCCATTCTGTCCAACTGCCGGGAGGCGCGGGAAAAGCTTCCTCGGGGCAAAGGGAGTTTGTGGCCCCTCTTGTTAGGGCCGCGGCAGCCGCGGGATGCGATGGATTATTTTTGGAGGTTCATCCGGATCCAGACCATGCTCCCTCGGATGGGCCAAATATGATTACGCCTGATGATCTGGACGCCCTTCTCGGACAGGTTAAACGTATTGAAGGGGCTTTAAAAATTTAGCAGGTTGATTCCTGGGTCTCGGCCAACCCACGGACTCCATTTTACAAAGGGTTTATGGACATTATTCAAACCGGAAAAAAAGTCCTTCAAACTGAAGCGAACGCTCTGACCCGTCTTTTAAGTTCCGTTAATCAGAATTTTGTTGAGGCGGTTGAGGCGCTGAACCAATGTCAGGGAAGGGTCGTTGTGACCGGAATGGGAAAATCCGGAATTATTGGAAAAAAAATTTCAGCCACACTGGCCAGTACCGGCGCGCCTTCTTTTTTTCTTCATCCTGCGGAGGGGCTTCATGGCGATATCGGGATGATTTCAAAAGGAGATGTTATCCTGGCGATTTCAAACAGCGGGGAAACCGAAGAGCTCCTTAAAATTCTCCCATCGATCAAACGACTCGGTTTATTTTTGCTCTCCATGACCGGAAATATTAAATCGACTCTTGCCAGGGAAAGCGACGTCGCTTTAGACGTCAGCGTTCAAGAAGAGGCGGGGGCCATGGGGATTGTTCCGACCGCCAGTACCACTGCGGCGCTGGCAATGGGAGACGCGCTGGCCGTCGCCCTGTTTGAATTAAGAGGAATCAAAGAAGAAGACTTTGCCTTTTTCCACCCCGGCGGAAGTTTGGGAAGAAGACTCCTCCTCCGGGTAAAAGATATCATGCACCAGACGGCCCAAATTCCGATTGTAAGTGAAGAGAGTTCCTTAAAAGAAGCCTTGTTTGAAATGACCCGGAAAAAAATGGGAATGACAACGGTAACAGGCCGGCAGGGGAAATTGACCGGCGTCATTACCGATGGTGATTTAAGGCGGCTGTTGGAAAAGGAAGAAAAAATATTTGAAAAAAGGGCCAAAGAAGTCATGACTAAAAACCCCAAATTTATCGGGGAAAAGGAGCTGGCGGCCAAAGCGGTTCAGGTGATGGAAACCTATTCCATTACGGTTTTACCCGTCATGGATGAGAATGAAAAGCTGGTAGGGGTTGTTCATTTACACGACCTTCTGAAAATGGGAGTTGTCTGAGCTGAAAAACGATGAAACGGGAACTGATTGAAAAAGCCGGACAAATCAAGTTTTTCCTCATGGATGTCGACGGAGTCTTGACCGACGGCCGTCTTTATTACGACGATCAGGGAAAAGAGATTAAAGTATTTCATATCCATGACGGCCATGGCATCCGGCTTCTTTTGGAGCAGGGAATTAAAGTCGGAATCCTCTCGGGGAGAAAGTCAAAAGCGGTTGAAATCAGAGCCAGAGAGTTGGGGATCGAGGAATGTTATCTGGGCGTTGAAAATAAGATTAAACAATACGAAGAAATTTTAAAAAAGCACCACTTGAAAGATCATGAAATGGCCTATATTGGCGACGATCTGATTGATTTGCCGGTAATAAAACGGGTCGGCCTTTCTCTTTCCGTTTCCAATGGAATTGATGAAGTAAAAGATCAGTGCGACTGGGTGACCAAAAAAGCAGGAGGTCTGGGAGGCGTTCGCGAAGCGATTGATTTTATTTTATCGGCGAGGATGGGTGAGAAAGGCCTCAAGCCGGTTGGCTTTCTCTCGCCTGATCGTCGATAAGTGGCCATTTGCTGCGTTCTCGAATCTCGGCTTCCTCAACGTACATTTAACGTACGCCTGCGTTGCCTCGATTCTGCGGCCTGGCAACTGACCACTTCTCAACGTCAGGACTGTTGTAGACTGATTGATATATGAAACAAAAAGTGGTCAGATGGCTGATTATTGCAGGGCTGAAAGTCGTTTCTGTTCTCATTCTCCTGATACCCTGGAAAATCGCTTTGGCAACGGGCGGTTTTTTAGGGAGGGTTGCTTACCAGCGATTAAAAAAAGAGCGAGACAGGGCCTGGAATAATTTTAATCTCGCGTTTGGTGACGGGTATAATGACAGCCAGAAAAATGAAATCCTCAAAAAGAGTTTTGAAAATCTCGGAAAGAGTCTGATAGAGGTTTTAAAGTTCAGTCAAATCAATTCCCGGAATATCGATCGAATGGTAACCTTCGAAGGGGAGGCCTGCTTAAGGGAAGCCTTCGCGAAGGGAAAAGGAGTTGTCTTTGTTACAGGGCACACCGGAAATTGGGAGCTGATGGGGATTGCCCTTTCGATTAAAGGGTATCCGACGAATGTGATTGCGGCGCCCCTTTATGATTCCCGGCTTGATCGAATCATGAATCAATTTCGCTCGCTTCACGGGGTGCAAACGATTACGCGAGGGGGAGAAAAAGGGGCGAGAAAAATCTTGTCGGCGCTTAAAAACAATCAGATTTTGGGTTTGTTAATCGACCAGGATATCGAAGCGGAAGGAGTTTTTGTAGATTTTTTTAACCGAAAAGCTTTTACCCCTTCTGGCGCCGCGTCTTTAGCCCTGAAAAGCGGGGCTTCGGTGATTCTTGGTTTTATCCATCGTGAACCCGGCGATCGTCATGTGGTTTCATTGACCGGGCCTGTTCCTTTGATTCAGCAGGGGACATTGGAAGAAAATATTTATGCAAATACCGCCTATTTTACGAAGGCTATCGAAGAAACCATCAAACGGCATCCTGATCAGTGGGTCTGGATGCATAACCGTTGGCAAACCCGGTACGGATCCGCGAGTCATGAATCTTCCTAATTTTCTGACGCTTCTCCGAATAGCCATGATTCCCGTTTTTATATTTATTTATTTGGACCCGACTCCCATCCGGTCTTTTTTTGCAACCGTAACGTTTTTGCTGGCATCCCTGACAGATTTTCTTGACGGATATCTTGCCAGGAAAAGAGGAGAAGTGACCAAATGGGGAAAACTCATGGACCCGATCGCAGACAAACTTCTGGTCATTTCCGCGTTAATCCTGCTGGTCAATTTTCATCGCGTTGAAGCGTGGATTGTGGTCATCTTAATCGGCAGGGAAATGGCGGTGACCGGGCTTAGAGCCCTTGCCGCGATGGAAGATATTATCATTCCCGCTGATGTTCTCGGAAAGTATAAAATGGGGGCTCAAATTACCGCGATTTCGCTCCTCCTCTGGAATTTAACTTTCCCTTTAAATTTTCAACTCCTGGGGACTTTTTTTATGTGGGTCTCGCTTTTCCTTGCAGTCATTTCCGGCATTCAGTATTTTGTCAATTACGCCAGACAGGCCTATAAATAGGTAAGGGAAGCAACCGGCTAAGCCGGTGCGGAACGCGGGGTTCGGGGGGCATCGGAGCATCCGCCGAAGGCGGGGCGCACCGGCCCCTGAATATAAATAAGGATTAGAAATTTGGATTCTTCAATTGTATCCGGAATAATGATCGTGACAATCTCCTGCCTTTTAGGCGGTATTCCATTTGGCCTGATCTTATCGAAAATATTTGCCGGGATGGATCCCCGGAAAGGAGGAAGCGGTGGAATTGGCTTCACCAACGTCATGCGCACCACCAATAAAAAAACAGCGTTTATGACCCTGACCCTTGACACACTGAAGGGAACACTTCCTGTCCTAATCGCAAAGCAGATGACGCCCACCGTTTTCTGGATTTCGACGGTAGCCCTTGCTGCTATCCTGGGACATATTTTTTCAATTTATCTGAGGTTTAAAGGGGGAAAAGGGGTTGCCACCAGCTTCGGTGTTCTTTTAGGAATTTCCCCCGCGGTAGCCATTATTACCTTCATCATTTGGAACGGGGTCTATTTTACCTGGAAGTATTCCTCACTCGGGGGGCTTGTTTCATTTGGGCTCCTTCCCTTGACCTTCCTGGTTTTGGGGGAAAAAGATTATCTTTTCTTTGCGGTCCTGGTCGTTTTAATCATCTACCTGAAACACGTCGAAAATATCAAAAGACTGTTGGCAGGGACTGAAAAACAAATGACCTCTCAATCAAAATAGGTGCTTAAATTTAAAAAGTTGACAATGAATCCGAAGGTATGATAAAAATATGATGAAACAAAAATATACCAACTAGTAGGTTTGTGAATATGAAGGTCATTAAAGAAATTTCTGCCACTAAAGAAAAAATCCTTGAAGCCGCAAAACAATTGATGCTGAAGCAGGGATTTCCGGCTACAACCGTCGACGAAATTTGTGATGCCTCCGGGTTTACCAAGGGAAGCTTTTTTCATTATTTTGAGAGCAAGGAAGAGCTTGGAAAAGCGGTTTTAGAATTTTATTCCAACAAGATGTCCGAAATGATAGAAATGGCACCTTTCAATCAGGAATTCGATCCGCTTCAGCGTGTTTACGGATATCTTGATTTTTTAATTCAATTGTCAAAACATCCGGAAGCCCCGAAAAGTTGCATTCTCGGAAATTTTACACAGGAACTTGCCGAGACCCATGCTGAAATCCGGTCTTTATGCGCCGCGCGATTTGATCAATGGGCTAACAGATTTAAGCGGGATTTGGATCAAGCAAAGGACCTTCATGCTCATAAGGCGCCATTCGACACTCTGAGTCTTGCGGAGCACTTGATTTCCCTGGTAGAGGGCTCTTTCATCCTTGCGAAGGCCAAAAAGGATAACGGAATTTTTGAAAGAAACATTCTGCAGTATAAACTTTACCTAAAATGTTTATTTGAAAAAAAATATCCTGACGGATCCTTTCTTAAATAGAAGCGCAGATAAGAACAGATTTTTTTTATCAGTGACAATAAACTGATAACAATATTAGATGGGTGAAAATAGCTAAAGGAGAGAGATCGTGATGACCCAAATATTTCGCCGCTATACAGAATTCATCATTCGTCATCGCCTGTTTACAATTTTAATGATTACAGCCGTAACCCTGTTTCTGGGATCAAGGCTTACCAGCTTGAAAATCGATATGGATCCGGATATCTGGGCTCCGCAGGCCCATCCCTATGTCAAGGCGACCAAACAGCTTGAAAATGTTTTTGGCGGGAGAAACTTTACGGTGATTGGAATCATTCCGAAAAATGGGGATGTTTATCAGCCGGCTGTCCTGGCGAAAATTCAGCGCATCCAGCAAGGGATTGAAGAAATTCCGGAGGCGGTTCGGCATAACATCATCAGTTTTGCCGCCCGCAAGGTGAAAGAAATTAAGGGAACTCCGGAGGGAATGGAGGTCCGGCAGATGATGGAGACGATTCCCCAGACTCCGGCCGAAATTGAACGTCTCAAAGCGGCGGTGGCTTCCAACCCAATCTATATTAATTCATTGGTCTCTCCTGATGGAAAAGCAGCCGCAATCATCGCCGATTTCAGAGTCAATAAGGAAAACCCCAGTTATGCCGCGCTTTATGAATCGATCAGAAAGGTGGTGGATAGGGAACGGGACGACCAGGTGAATATCTCTATGGGAGGCCTTCCGGTCGGCCTGGCCTGGTTTGAATACCACATGTTTAAAATGCCGATTTACTTTGGAATCGCCCTTTTAATTATTATGGGGATTCAATATTGGTCCTTCAAAAGTTTTCAAGGAATGTTTTTGCCCATTCTAACCGCCATTTTGAGCGTGATCTGGGGCTTGGGCTTCATGGGAGTGCTGGGCGTCCACATGGATGGGATGAATACCACGACGCCCATTTTAATTATGGCGGTTGCGGCCGGCCATGCTATTCAGATTTTAAAGCGTTACTATGAAGAATATCACAAGCTTCAGGAGAGAGAGACGATGTCTCCGCGGGACGCCAGCAAAAAGGCTGTCATTGAATCGCTGGTCAAGGTGGGACCCGTCATGCTGACCGCCGGTTTGATCGCCGTTGTGACCTTTTATTCGTTAACGACGGCGGGGATTTCGGTGGTCCGGCATTTTGGCGTTTTTGCGGGTTCGGGCGTCCTGGGGGCGTTGATTTTAGAAATGACCTTTATTCCGGTTCTCCGTTCGCTCCTGCCCGCGCCGAAACGCCGGGAGGTTGAACGCGAGCAGAAGGCCGATTTTCTCGATCGGATGCTTTTAACATTATCGAAGAACCTGGTTGGCGGAAAATCCGCGTGGATTCTAGGGGCCGCGGTTCTGTTTATTGGCTTTGCGTTTATGGGAATTACACGGCTTCATGCCGACAGCAGTATTAAACGATATAATAGCGTTAATAGCGAAGTCCGAAAAGACGATGTGATTCTCAATAAAAGGTTTGGCGGAACGGATTCTATCTTTTTCTTAATCGAGGGACGGGAACAGGATAGCATTAAAGATCCGCGTGTTCTTCAGGGGATGGCCGCCCTTCAGAAGTTTTTGGACGGTCAGCCCTATGTCGGTAAAACCCAGTCCCTGGCGGATATGATGAAACGAATGAACCAGGCGATGCATGGAGATGATCCGGCTTATAACAAGCTTCCAGAAACCCGGGAATTAATCGCCCAATACCTCTTGCTCTATTCCATTTCGGGAGATCCCCAGGATTTTGATAACTTTGTCGATAACGATTATCGGCAAACGGTGGTTTGGGTCTATCTAAAAGATGACAGCACTGTCAATGCCGAAACCATTTATAAAAAATCCAAAACCGTTATCGCGGAGAATTTTCCTCCGGGTATAACCGTTAGCATCGGAGGGAGCCTTCCCCAGACGATTGCCATCAACGAGGAATTAACAACCGGTAAGTTTAAGAATATGGCCCAGATGGCGCTGGTCGTTTTTTTACTTTCAAGTCTGGTTTTTCGTTCCTTTGTAGGCGGCCTGTTCGTTGTCACGCCTCTTTTGATGATTATTTTGGCGAACTTTGGCTTGATGGGTTGGATGGGAGTTCCCCTGGATATGGGAACCGCCACCACCGCCGCCATGGCCATTGGCATCGGGGCTGATTATGAGCTTTATCTCTTATTCCGTTTCCGGGAGGAATTAACAAGGTCTAAAGACTTGCTTGCGGCGACTCGAGACTCGCTTCTAACCTCCGGAAAAGCGATTATTTTTGTGGCGATGTCGGTGGCCGGCGGCTATTCCGTTCTCCTCTTTTCCGGTTTCGGGTTTTACACCCGGCTTTCTGTGATGGTGATCGCGACGATGGTGGTGAGCGCCCTTTCTGCGCTCCTTTTCCTTCGCGCAATGATGATTTTATTTAAACCCCGTTTTGTCTTTGGAAATCTAAGGGAAGTGGTCTTTGCGCCTCGTCCGGTCATGGCAGGAGAACAAAATGAATAAACTCATCGGGTTATTGTTTTTTTATACCACTATTTTTATCGGGTTGACGGCCGTTTGTCCGCGAGAAGTATCGGCGGAATATACGGCCCGTGAAATCATGGAGAAAAACTTTTATGTGACCAAAATAAAAGCGTTTACCAGTGACGCCACGATGATTTTGATCAACGATAAAGGTCAAACGCGGGAGCGTAAAACAACGACGGTGACAAAACTGCAGAAGAACGGCATCGATTCTAGCCTGGTGGTTCGCTTTCTCTCTCCAGCCGATATTAAAGGAACCGGGTTTCTTCAAATTGAACATTCAGACGGGGAGGACGATTTATGGATTTACCTGCCCGCGCTCAAGAAAACCCGGCGGTTGGTCGCAAACAATAAGAAAGACAGTTTTGTCGGATCAGATTTCTCTTACGGCGACATTCTGCTTCCAAAGGTCGATCTTTATAAACATAAATTGCTTCGTTCAGAAGCGGTAGACGGTCAGGATGCTTATGTTATCGAATCGGTTCCCAGGGATGAAATGGTCAAGCGGGACAGCGGCTACAGCAAAAAGTTGACCTGGGTCCGCAAGGATAATTTCCTGGAATCCAGGGTTGAATTTTATGATACCGCCGGCCGGTTGTTGAAAACCGAGATTTCCCGGGATCATAAACTCGTTGAGCCCGAGAATCAACGCTGGATTGCGATGCATCGGGAGATGGAAAACCACCAGACAGGCCATAAAACGATTTTTACTTTTGACCGCATTGATACCTCCCGCCCCGTAGCGGACGAGCTTTTTACCACGCGTTTCATTGAAAAAGAATAGGATGATGGGTGTTTTACGGGTTGTCGTTCTTTTGACGATGGGGGTTGTTGCTCTGGAACAACTCCTTTTTGCTCAGGAGGGAGACGGAGGAATTCGTGCCTGGACATTGTTACGCGAACAGGGATTGACCGGTTCACTCCGTGTCGATTATTTTCGCTCGTCCAAATTACTTGATGATGAAACCGATTTTACCGGGGGGACGGCTCAATTTAAACTCTTGCCTGTTTTTAACGAGATGTTAACCGGTAAAGTTGAAGCCCGTCTGACAGACCCCGCGATTGGGAAAGGGGCTGAAACAAGCGGTTCCCTGTTAGAAGGATTTGTTTCCCTGCATTTCGACAAGGGGGATCTCCGCATCGGAAAACAGATCGTCGCCTGGGGCAGGGCCGATGGGATCAATCCCACCGATAATCTGACCCCCCATGATTATGTGGTTCTGCTCCCCTTTGAAGAAGACCAACGGTTTGGCACAATGGCTTTAAAGGGCGATGGTTATTTATCCAACGATTACACCCTCACTCTTTTTATCAGCCCCTTTTTCGAGCCTTCAAAAATTCCACTTATTGCCCCGGCCGGAACGATACTGATCGAGAATAAACCCACGTCTAACTTTTCCGATACGGAGGTTGCGGTTAAACTGAATAAATCGGGGGGTGCTTTTGACGGTTCGATCAGCTTTTTTCATGGGTTTGATCTTCTTCCCGATGCTCGCGCGAGTCTTACGCCTATGGGGCCGGTGATCGAACTTCGGCATACCATTATCGACGTGATTGGAATCGATATGGCGCGTAATTTTGGAAAATTCGGATTTCGGGCAGAAGGGGCTTACTTTATCACGGAAGACCATAATGGGCTCGACCCGACGATTAAGAACCCGTTTTTATTTTATGTGCTGGGCGTTGACCGGACCTTTTTGGAAAACCTGAATATCAATATACAGTTCGTTGGGCGATATATCCGGTACTATCAAGACCCCGAAGCGATCAACGATCCATTTCTACGGAGTTTGGCCGTTCAAAACGCAATCGTTAATGGCCAGCAAGATCAGACGAGCTATGGTCTGACCTCCCGTATCGGGGATAAATGGTTTAATGACACGCTGGAAGCAGAACTTCTGATGTTCATTAATTTCAATCGAACCAATTCTTATTTCAGGCCTCTGGTAACGTATGCATTTACCGATCATGTTAAAGGAACGGTCGGTGGAGAGGTCTATCAGGGCCCGGATGATTCGTTTTTCGGGAGATTAAAGAAAAACGAAAGCGTGTTTACGGAAATCCGGTACAGTTTTTAATCCAGCTGAGGCCTCTATTTGAACAGAGGCCTCAGGCAAATTATAAAATATAGGGTCAGGTCTATTTACTTGACATAGTTTTCTGATTGGGGTAGGGTGTCTTCATGGCACGACCCCTTCGCATCCAATATCCCGGAGCTGTTTATCACATTACCTCACGTGGCAATGAAAAGAAGCCCGCGTACAAAGATAATCAGGACCGCGAGCGCTTTCTAACGATACTTCAACACGTCAACCAGCGATATCACTGGATCTGCCATGCCTACTGTCTCATGAGCAACCATTACCATCTCCTCATAGAAACTCCGGATGGCAATCTCTCTATAGGGATGAGGCAACTCAATGGCGTATACACTCAGCTATTTAATCAGCGACGCCGCCGGACAGGTCATTTATTTCAAGGAAGGTACAAGGCGATCTTAATCGAGAAGGATACCCATTTGCTGGAAGCCTGCCGGTATGTGGTCTTAAATCCCGTCCGGGCGCACATGAAGAAAGGGCCGGGAGCGTGGAAGTGGTCCAGTTACCGAGCGACAGCCGGACAGGGAGAGGCCCATCCCTGTTTGACGGTAGAGTGGGTACTGGGCCAGTTCAGCAGAAA
>JACOTA010000012.1 GCA_016178585.1 Nitrospirota bacterium | reverse complement strand
CTTCAAGGGTCTTTAGATCTTCAACCATAGGGCCTCCTTGTCTCGTTGCTTATTATACATCAAGATAATAGGCCAAAAAAAAGAGAAAGTCAATTTTATCGATAAATTTGTCTCACACCCGTTCTTAGGGGAGAGATTGCTTTTTAAATGTAATTCGATTATATTTTGTTTACTTTTCTAAAAAAAATAAAAACGCTGGAGCCGGAAAAAGTCGCCTATGACCGTTTTAGAGTTAGCTCTTATTGATATTCGCAACTTCAAAGAAGTTAAAAAAATTATTTTAAAACCTGGCATTAATATCATTCAAGGAGGCAATGGATCCGGGAAAACCACCCTTTTTGAAGTCTTCTCTCATCTTTTTTTCCCCGTTCGCGCCCCGTATTCTGAAACCCGGTCTTCCCAGGCGGCTATTCTGTTTAAAACAAATGATGGAGATATTTATCGTCTGATAAAAAATTTCTCAAAACGAGCCGCTCAGCTTTATAAAATGGACGCCGCAAAAAAACTCGTTGTCGTCGAAAAAGAAGAACAAAATGTTCAAAACCGCTTAAACCTGTTACTCCATGTAGACGACACCGGTCTTCAAGAGGTTTTCTCATGGTTTTTTCTTAACAAAGGGGCTCTTCCTTCCCTTCGTCCTGTCCGTTTAATCAGAAACTTCGCGCCACGTCCGGCTGTTTTCCCGCCAACCGCCGAGACTGACCTTTCAAAAGAAAAAATTCAAGAACGCCTGGAAGAATTAAGAAAACAATCGGTGCAGGCCGATGCGGTTGCTCAAAAAGAGAGCGAAATGCTCGACTATAAAGACAAGGCATTTTCTCTGAACCGAACTCTTAATGACCTTGAGGCCATTGAGATCGAGCTGGCCGGATCAATTGAAAAAGAAAAGGATTTCCCCGGATTTGATTCGATTCCGAGAGACATTAAAAACATGATCGAGGACTATGAAAAAACTCTCGCCGAAAAAAACAGCGAAGAACACCAACTCATTGACGAGAAAGAAATCATTGAACAGCAGTTGATTCTTGACCAACCCAATCTCATCCAAAATAAGTTTCTTTGGGGCGGCGCGGGGCTGGTTCTCATGACAATCGCTGTGGGCGTCGTCCTGGACCTGGAGGGTTTGTATAAACACCTCAATTTTCTCGGCCTTCTGACGGGATTCGGTTTGATTTTATTTGCCTTAATTGGGGATTTCAGAAGCATCTCCCGAAGAAAAATTTGGAGAGGGAAGTTAGAAAATAAAAATAAAAATTTAGAAATTCTGGCCGCGCGGTTCAGACGAGAAAATGTAAAGTATTTTGAGGGGCTTGAAAAGACAAATTCTCCCGATAAAGAAACGTTTGAAACCCGATTGTCAAGTTTCTATAGCCTGAAGGAAGATGAGAGAAACCTTCTATCGAGAAGAAACCAGGTCCTGGGAGAAAAAACAAAAGAAGCGATTGAGGCGGAAATAAAAGAAGCCGCTGATAAAGCAAATCTTCTTGAAAAAGAAATCAACCAGATAAAACCGGGCGCCATCGATCCTTATGTCATTCAAAACGAAATCAAAATGCTTGAGGAAAAACTCTCGACGGAAGATTCTTTTTTGCTGCAGGATGGACCTGTTGCGATATCTTCAACCGAGGAGCGCTTTTCCGGCTCTTACGAATCGATTTCCGTTTTTTTTGAAGACGACTGGCCTCTTATTTTAAAGGCCTGTTCCTTAACCCCGGAGGAGGTTTCAGAAAAGATTCAAAAAAGAGTTTCCCACTACACAGGCAATCAATTTCACCTGGAAGTCGGCCAACAGGGCACGCTTACTTTTAATCAAGATTTAGAAACCTTAAGCTCGGGGACTCTCGATCACCTCTTCCTGGTTTTGTGCCTCGTCCGGGTGGAACTTTTTCAAAATGTTCCAATCCCTCTTTTTCTTGACGATCCTTTTTTGACCCTCGACTCTTCCCGCTTAACCTTGATTTTAAATGCCCTGAAAGCATTGGCCAGCTTCAGGCAAGTTATTCTTTTTTCGAATTCAAATTACTCTAACGACACCGCAAACGTCATCAAATTATAAGAAAGTTATTTCTATGAAGAAACTCCCGCCAAAATGAACAAAAGCGGCGTTTTCATTACCTTCGAGGGAATTGAAGGAAGTGGTAAATCAAAACATATCATTCAACTTTCCGCAGATTTAAAAAAGGAAGGTTTTCCCGTCGTCCTCACCCGCGAACCCGGAGGAACCCGAATCGGAGAGAAAATAAGGAATCTCATTTTAGACCCCGAGCATAGAGAAATGGATCCTGTCACCGAATTACTCCTCTATTTGGCCACGCGGGCCCAGCATATTCACGAAATCATTCTCCCGGCGCTAAAAGAAAATAAAATCGTCCTGTGTGACCGGTTCCACGACTCCACCTACGCATATCAGGGAGGGGGAAGAGGTCTTGATTTTAAAGTCGTCGAGCCGTTTATCCAGATTTTATTCCACCATTTGAAACCCGATTTGACTTTTCTCCTCGACATTGAGCCTAAGATAGGCCTGGAGCGAATTCATCAAAGGGAGTCGTTGAACCGAATCGATTCTGAAAACATGGCTTTTCACGAAACGGTTCGGTCGAACTACCTCTCATTGGTTAATCAGGAACCTTCCCGCTTTAGAATCATCGACTCCAATCGTGATTACTCTGTTGTTCACCAGGACATCCTGAATGAAGCTCATCGGTTTTTGACAGGACCAAAACAATGACGTTTGACAAAAATATTATCGGGCATGATTTGCCCCAAAAAATTCTTAAAAACGCTATCTCCGCCGATAAATTAGGGCATGCCTATCTTTTTTGCGGCGAGGAAGAGATTGGAAAAAGAGCCGTCGCCTTTGCGGTAGCAAAATCGCTTCTTTGCGAAAATTCGATTCCCTTTTGCGGAACCTGCCCTTCTTGCCTGAAAGCAGATCATCGGACCCATCCTGATCTGTTCGAAGTTTCCCCCGAGGGCTCCTTTATTAAAATCAGCCAGATCAAGCAGATTCAGGCTCAACTCATTTTACAACCTGCGATCGGCTCAAAAAAGGTTTTTATCATCGACGGGATTGATCAGATGAACCTTGAATCGGCCAACTGTTTCCTGAAATCCCTTGAAGAACCTCCGGCGGACATCCACTTTTTTCTCATCACCTCCCGTCCCTGGATGATTCCTGCCACTTTATTATCCAGGTGCCAGCTTATCCGGTTTTCTCCCCCTTTACCACAGGACCTAGCGTCTTTTTTAACCCTTCAAAAGCGTCTTTCTAAAGAAGAGGCTCTCCGTATCGCGGAACGGTCAAAAGGAAAGGTGGGGACGGCGCTTTCACTCGATCTCGAAACACTTGATCAAGAAGACGAAAAATTTTTTAATTTGATCCGTCCGGAAACCCTGGCTGCCCCTTCAAAATTGTTTCAGCTTTCAGAGGAGTTATCCCGGGATGCTGATTACCTAAAAAAAACTTTAGAGTGGATTTCATGTTTTTTAAGAGATATGATGGTGTGGAAATTATGCGGACAAGCAGATCATTTAATTTTTAGCCGAAATTTGAATAAAATCCAACAATGGACAGACCAATTTCCTCTTGAAACCCTTAATCAATCCTTTGTCTTTGTGCAAAACATTGAGAAATTATTGACCCGTAAAAGAACAGAGTTAGAAAGCTGTCATTGCGAACAAAGTGAAGCAATCTCAAGACTTTACGATAAGATTGCCACGCACCCTTCGGTGCTCGCAATGACATGATTAATAAGTGGGTGCGAAGTCTATCGCTGGTCTTGGGACAAAATACCCTGATTGAAAGATGCTGTTCTTATGAAAAGTTTTTACATCACCACACCCATATATTACGTGAATGATGTGCCTCACATTGGCCATGCTTATACCACCGTGGCCGCCGATACCATGGCCAGGTACTTGAGTCTTTGCGGTAAAGAGGTGTTTTTTCTCACCGGAACCGACGAACATGGCCAGAAAGTCGAAGAAAGCGCAAAAAAAAACGAAGAGTCACCTATAGAACTCGCCAACCGGGTTGTTTTAAGGTTTCAAAACCTTTGGAAATTGCTCAGCATTTCTAATTCTGATTTTATTCGAACTACAGAAGAACGCCATGTTAAAGCGGTTCAGGCCTTTTTTTCTAAACTTTACAAAAAGGGAGATATTTATAAAGGGGAATATGAAGACTGGTATTGCGTCCCCTGCGAAACCTTCTGGACGGAATTACAGCTTCAAAATGGAAACTGTCCGACCTGCGGACGGCCCGTCAAAAAGATCAAAGAAGAGAGTTATTTTTTCAGACTATCCAATTATCAAGTGCCGTTACTTGATCATATTAAAAAACATCCTGAATTCATTCAGCCGGAAAGTCGAAAGAATGAAATCGTCAGTTTTATCCAATCCGGATTAAAAGACTTATCCATCAGCAGAACCAGCTTCAAATGGGGAATACCGGTTCCCAACGATCCTGGTCACGTGATTTATGTCTGGCTCGATGCGCTGGTCAATTATTTGACTGCCGCAGGATACCCCAGTCCTTCTTATAAAGACAATTGGCCCCCGCAACTTCATCTCATCGGCAAAGATATTTTAAGATTTCACGCTGTTTACTGGCCGGCTTTTTTAATGTCGGCAGAAATGGACCTTCCTGAAACCATTTTTTCACATGGCTGGTGGACGATTTCCGGAGAGAAAATGTCCAAAAGCAAGGGCAATGTCGTTGACCCCTATCAAATGGTCGATCGTTATGGAAGCGATGCGTTTAGATATTTTTTATTACGGGAAGTCCCTTTTGGGCAGGATGGCGATTTTTCGGAACAAACCTTTGTTAACAGGATTAATAGCGACCTGGCCAATGACCTGGGAAACCTCGTCAGCCGCACCCTAACGATGATAGAAAAATACTCTGAAGGCAAAATTCCAAACCCTATCGAGAGTAAAAATCGAGAAAATATTGAGGGCAAAATCAGTGGATGGTGTAACACTTTATATCCAGGTTTTGATTCCTTTATGTCCCAACTCAAGTTTGACCACGCGCTCTCACAGGTTTGGTCAGCCATTGCCAAAATGAATGAGTGTATTGAACGGGCGTCTCCCTGGAAAGAAAAAGACCCGGCAACATTAAATAATTTTCTTTACCACCTGGCCGAAGGTCTCCGTATTATTGCACACTTTATTTATCCGTTCATGCCGGAAAGCTCAGAAAAAATATTGCACCAGCTGGGACTCTCACCCCATTTTAATTCTCTTCGTTTGAAGGACGAAGTTGTCTGGGGGACCAAACATATAGAAGGAACTTCCATCCAGAAAGGAAAGGCTTTGTTCCCAAGAATCGAAACGCCCGCCTCTTCATCACAAATGCCCCCGGAGGGTCCCTCTTTCATTTCAATAGAGGATTTTTTAAAAATAGATCTGAAAGCTGGTAAAATCCTTTCCGCTGAGAGAGTTCCTAAATCGGATAAGTTACTTAAGCTCCAGGTTGATTTGGGTCAGGAAGTTCGTCAGGTGGTTGCTGGCATAGGGAAACGGTACCAACTGGAAGAGCTTATTGGATTAAAAGTCATTATTGTCGCCAACCTAAAACCTGCTAAACTTATGGGGGTCGAGTCGAACGGAATGATTCTAGCCGCGGGGGGAAAAGACGTTATGGCCCTTGCCTCATTTCTAAACGACGTAGAACCCGGGACAAAAGTAAAATAATTCCCGTCACTTAAAAAGAATTGCGGAAGGAAAAACCTTTTAGTTGGATTCCAGTTTGATCCCTCTGGCAATTTCTCCCTTTTTGCCAAAAGGCCCAACCGGTTTTCCGTTTAAGGTGATTTTTACTCCCCCGGCATTTCCGATATTTAAGACGAAAAGTTTCTCTGCCTCCAGAGAGACTTTATCGTCGGGGCGAAGAGAAAACTCCTTTGTAACGCCATTATCAATGACAATGCTTACCCATGAGCGGTCAATGGCCTGAACTAGCAAATGAAGATTTTTATTTTTCGGAGAAACCTTGTCCGGTCCCTCCGTTAAACCGCCTGAAGGTGCGGTTGAAGGCGCCGAGGTCGCCGGCGCAATGGATAGCGGTTCCAGTACGGGGCTAGTCTCCGCGACAGGGTTATTAAAATCGCTTAAGGACACCTCGGATGATTTTTGTTTATAAAACAAAATGAGCCCCCCCGTTACGATCACAATTCCCATAAAGAGGTTAACGAAGATTTTTCGTCTGAGGCCCTTTTTGTTCTCATAAAGGGATTTAATCCTTTCCACTTGAACCCGGGGCCAGACATCCCGGTCAGTCTTCGCACTTTCTTTTTCGTTTTGCGGAGAAGAAGGGATTTCATGCAGATTTTTCCAATTTTGAAACCTTTCCAGGACATCCAGTTCTTTTAAACCCAGGACCTTGGCATACGAACGGAGGAAACCTTTTACAAAGACATCGTTTGGAAGAGAGGAGAAATCTTCATTTTCCAAATTTTCAAGGTAAGGAAGACTGATTTTTGTCTTTGACGCAACGTCCTGAAGGCTGAAACCAAGTTGTTCTCTGATTTTTCTTAAATAAGCCCCGACGCCTTCGGCGTTATTTTCTTCTTTCAATTTGTTTTTTTGCCTCCTTTGCCAGATCACTGTCAGGGGATAACGAAATCACTTTTTTGAATTCCGCTTCCCCTTTTTGATAGGATTTCTGTTTCCAGTATATTTCACCCAGTCTAAAATGACCCACTGGATCTCCAGGCGCAAGCCGCACGGCCTCCTCAAAAGAAGAAAGCGCTTCTTTCTCATTACTACCCATTTTTAAAAAGACCTCTCCGAGCGCGCGATAGGCATCAGCATACCCGGGATCAATTTGGGTGGCTTCAGAAAATTCTGCCGCCGCCTCTTTCAGCTTGTTCTGGGTTGAGAAGATTTGACCGATGTTATAATGAATAAAATGGGGTTTCTCGTATAACTTATTTTTAAGGGCCATTTGAAAATTTTTAAGGGCCAGATCCAGATTCCCCATGGATTCATAAATAACACCTGAATAATTATAGGCATCAGAATAGTCCGGATCAATTTTAATGACCTGCGCAAATTCTTTTAACGCATCCTGGTTTCTTTTTTGACGGAAATAAACATGCCCCAGGTAATAATGGGATAGCTTGTCCCTGGGGTTAATCCCGATTGCTTTTTGGAATTCCAAAAAAGCCGCCTGGAGCGCGCCGTCATTCAGGTAAGACTCCCCCAGCTTAAAATGGGCAGACGCCTCTTTTTCCGGCGACACAGACTGACCGGATGTGGCACATCCTCCCAGCAACATTCCAAAAAATCCGACGTACAGCATTAATTTTTTCATCGCCCTCAGTCCTTTAGGAAATATCAAAATGTGTTAAATCTTTAAAAGCCCGCGATCTGGCAAAAATTTCATCCTGTGTGAGCTGACGAATTCTGTCCAAACTAAAAGCCTCGACGTTAAAGGAAGCCATGACAGACCCGTAGATAATTGCCCTTCTCAAATGTTGATCGTCAAACATGCCCGTTTTAGCCAGATAACCCATCACCCCGCCGGCAAAAGTGTCTCCGGCTCCGGTCGGATCAAAGATTTTTTCCAATGGGAAGGCTGGAACCGCAAAAATGGTTTTTCCATTAAACATCAGGGCGCCATACTCCCCCCTTTTAATGATGAGGATCCTGGGCCCCATCCCTAAAATAATCTTGGCGGCGTTGACCAGATTAGGCTCGTTTGCAAGCTGTCGGGCCTCGCCATCATTGATCAAAAGTAAATCGACTTTTTTTAAAATCTTGAGTAAAGAGGTTTTCTTGCCCTCTATCCAGTAGTTCATTGTATCACAGGCCACCCATTTGGGACGGTGAACCTGATTGAGGACATCATATTGCAAATCGGGATCAATATTTGCCAGGAAAATAACGTCGGCATTCCGGTACGAAGACGGAAGAACAGGTTTAAACGTTTGGAAGACGTTAAGTTGAGTATCCAGTGTCTTTGCCTCATTCAGCGCGTATCCATATTCACCTTTCCAACGAAAGGTTTTTCCCTCCACCCTCTGCAATCCATCCAGATTAATTCCCTTTTTCTTCAGGAAGGTCAGATGTTCCTCCGGAAAATCATTGCCGACGACAGCCACCAGGTTAACGCTTGTAAAATAGCTGGCAGAGGTTGAAAAAAAAGTCGCTGACCCTCCCAACGCGTCTTCAACCTGCCCAAAGGGGGTCTTAACCGAATCGAAAGCAACAGAACCAATGACTAAAAGACTCATCTCGTAAAATTCCTTTTTATAAATATTTTTGGATAAGGGGCTTTAACTTGTTTTTCACTTTCGCCGGGATCCCCTTTTTCGAAGTAATAATAGCATTTTTTAAAGCAAACGAGCAGGAACATTTCCGTTCCTCCCCAAGTTTCGGAATGGCCTGCTTAATTAATTTTTTAGACATCGCCACATTTTGATTTAAGATTTTAATGACGCTTTCGACATTGACGCTTTCCTCTTCTTCATGCCAGCAATCATAATCCGTCGCAAGGGCGATGGTGGAATAACAAATTTCAGCCTCTCTGGCGAGCTTTGCTTCCGTAACGTTCGTCATCCCGATGACATCGACTCCCCATGAGCGATAGATAAACGATTCAGAGCGCGTGGAAAATTGAGGACCTTCCATGCACAAATAGGTTCCCCCTTGATGGATCGTGGCCCCGACCTCCTTCCCCGCCTGAAAAAGATGATCCGCGAGATCCAGACAAACAGGATGGGCAAAGGAAACATGGGCCACGATCCCGTCTCCAAAAAAGGTGCTCCTTCGGGACCTGGTATGATCGTAGAACTGATTCGGAATAACCAGGTGCCCGGGCTGTATATGTTCCTTCATACTCCCGACAGCGCTTACGGAAATTATTCGCTCCACTCCCAATGTTTTCATTCCAAAAATATTGGCCCGATAATTGATCTCCGATGGAAGGAGTTTATGGCCCTGACCATGCCTCGCTAAAAAGGCTACAGGATGCCCTTCCAAAGTCCCGGTCATCAAAGGTCCTGATGGAGCGCCAAAGGGTGTCTTAACCATCACTTTTTTGATTCCGGTCAATCCTTCCATTTCATACAGCCCGCTTCCGCCAATGACTCCGATCTTAATCATCGATTGATTTTTATTCGGCATTATTTTCCTTACGCTTTCTCTTCGCCTGCTTAAGATTGAAGAACTTTCAGGTCTATTGTTCCGCCCTGTTTCTTTTCCGCGGACACCCTGTCTTCCGGTTCTTTTAAGGATTGAACCTCTTTTTGTGGAACGATTGAAACGATCGCATGTTTATAAATCAGTTCCTGCTGGTCATGCTTAAGGAAGATGGAGAAACTGTCAAAACCTTTTATCGTCCCTTGCACCGTTTTTCCAGTAATCAGATAAACAGTCACCAAAATTTTCTCTCGTCTGATTTGATTCAGAAACATGTCTTGTAAATTCATACTCATTTTTTCCTTTTCTGTTAGGGTGCCCGGACGCCGCTTACGTTCGGGCGGTCAAATTGAATGACGCGTATTCGTCCTGATCGACGAGACTTTGAATTTTATGAATGATCCCTTTCGTTGGTTCATCGCCATTGTATTCTATCCATCTTACATTCGGGTCTTTATTAAACCAGGTCAACTGCCTCTTGGCATAATGCCGGGTATCTCTTTTGATCAACAGGATGGCGTGATTCAGTGAAATTCTTCCCGCAAGACAGGAACAAAGAGTGTTGTAGCCTAAACTGAGCATCGAAGGGAGGTTTTCGTGAAAACCTTTTTCCAGAAGAGTCTTGACTTCTTCAACCCATCCCTTTGCAACCATCTCTTCAACCCTCTGATTTATCCGTTCATAAAGAAATTCTCTCTTTACCTTCAAGCCGATCATGATAAACTTCCGGTTCGCGCCTGAAAAACGGTGAAGGTCATGAAAGGAAGAAAGGGGTTTCCCGGTCACATAAAAAACTTCAAGAGCTCGAATGGTTTTGGATAGATCATGGGGATGAATCCTCGTCGAAGAAACAGGGTCGACTTCGGTTAATTTCCGGCATAAAAAACCCTTTGAATTTTTTTCCTGGTCGACCAGGAAATCCCGGACCTTTCTGTCAGCCGGAGGTCCGTTCCATAAACCGTACAAAACAGCTTTAATATAAAGCCCGGTGCCTCCCGCCAGAATCACATTTTGACAGCCGCCTGGACGATCGAATTGAATCAAGAGTTCATCCACCCGTCTTTTATAATCGCCGACACTAAACGATTGATCGGGATCAGCCACGTCAACCATATGATGTCTTACCCTTCTCAAATCGTCGTCGGATGGCTTGGCCGTTCCAATATTCATTCCTCGATAAATCAGCCTTGAATCAGCGCTGATGATTTCACCGCCAAGTTCAAGGGCAAGGTCGAGGGCCAAACGGCTTTTGCCGGAGGCCGTCGGACCAACGATTACAATTAAAGGCTTTCGCAAGAAAGTCAGGGGGTTCATATCCTGTGAAACAGCTTTTCCAGCTCCTTAACGCTGAAGCTCTTTCTAATCGGCCGTCCATGCGGACAGGTTAAGGGCCCATTTAATTGCATGAGATCATTGTAGAGCGTCGATATCTCGGTTTGTCCCAGAGTTTGGCCTGCTTTAACTGCCCCGTGGCAGGCCATCGTCGCAATGATTTTCTCCGCCCTTTCTTTTTCCGAAAACACTTCCTGAAAAAGTTGGATATCTTCAATCAAATCAGAAATTAAAAACAAAATATTTGTTCCGCTCAAGAACGAGGGAACCGACCGGATGAGGATCGTCCGTTCCCCGAAATAATCAAATTCAAATCCCATTTTATGAAAAACGCTTTCATATTCTTGAAGAACCAATAGGTCTTTAAAGCTCACATCGATCTGCTGGGGAATGAGAAGAGATTGCACCTGAGGCGTTGTCTTGACATATTGGTCTAAAAACTTCTCAAACAAGATCCGTTCATGCGCCGCATGTTGATCAATAATGAGCAGTTCTCCCTCTGATTGCACCAGCAGAAACATGGAATTAAATTGCCCTAACACTTTAAAAATGGGCTGTTGTCCGGTTTCCGCATTCTTGAATAAATCCCGATTTTCGTCTTTTCGATCGTATTCCGGTTCTTTTCCAAAGACCGTCCGGTTCACATATTCCTGGGCGGCCTCTTTGATCTGAACCTGGTAACGTTCCGGAGGCGGGTAAGAACGAACCGGCTCGTTCCCGTCCCTAGACTCCAGAACTCGACACTGAAGCGAATTGCCGTTTAAAGTTTCTCTAACGGTTGTAAACACTTTTTGATGGATGGACGAAGCGTCTGAAAACCTGACCTCTTTCTTGGAAGGGTGGACATTGACATCGACTTTGGACGGATCAATGTCCATCAAAAAAATAAAAAAAGGGTTTTGGCCTTTCATAAGATGAGTGGCATAAGCCTCATAAACCGCGTGACTGATCATCGGATTTTTTATCGGGCGTTTGTTGATAAATAATTCCTGATAGGTCCGGTTCCCATGGGAGTGAGGGGGTAAAGAAATAAACCCGAAAATTGAAAAATAGGGGTCGCTTTTTCTCTCCACAAAAACCAGGTGATCCAGGATTTCCTGTCCATAAATTTGATAAACACGTTCTCTCAGAGTTTCAACCGCAGGATACCTGAAAATCCTCCTGCCCTGATGCACCAGTTCAAAACTAATTTGAAAGTGCGCAAGAGATAGCTGATTAATGACTGAAGTGATATTGGCCAACTCGGTTGATCCTGATTTCAAAAATTTTTTCCTCGCGGGAAAGTTATCGAAAAGGCGAAAAATGGTAATCTCTGTTCCCTTCCCCCTGGCAACCTCTTTTTGATGAACGATTTTTCCATTTAAAACGCTGAGTTCCACTCCGGGACCCTCAGTCATTTTCGTGGTGAGCGAAACCTCGGAAACAGCGGCAATACTGGGCAAAGCCTCTCCCCGAAACCCCAATGTAGAAATTCGATCTAAATCCTCCTCCGAGGATAATTTGCTGGTGGCATGCCGTTCAAAGGCAATGACCGCATCCTCCGGGCTCATTCCCTCACCGTTATCGGAAACGGAAATGAATCCCTTTCCTCCGTCCTTTAGATAAACAATAATCCCATCACTTTTTGCGTCAATGGAATTATCAATCAACTCCTTAACGATTGAAGCGGGCCTTTCAATCACTTCGCCTGCCGCAATTTTATTGATCAAACTGTCAGATAAAATTTTAATTTTTGGAATCATTCTCAATTCAATTCTTCAAGCCCGTTATCGGGCGGTTGCTAATTTTTCTTTTGCCAACTGGGCTTCATTAGACCTGGGATATTGCTCGATGACCTTTTTCAAATACGTCGTTCCCCTTAATTTTTCTCCCATTTCAAAATAAGCATATCCTTCTTTTAAAATAGACCCGGGCGTCTTATCATGTTTCGGATAGTCCCTGGCCACCCGATCAAAAGTTTCAATCGCTTTTGGAAATTCTTTTTTGTTGAAATAACTCTCCCCCAACCAATATAAGGCGTTTGCCATGAGAACCGAGTTTTGAAATTGCTGGGTAAAGTTTAGGAATCCAAGGAGAGCCAAATCATAATTGCCTTTAACAAAATCGCTATAGGCAAGATTATAGGCCTCCTGGGGGGAAAGCGTTGTGGCCGGAGAAGATGTTGAAGTTGAATCAAGGCTCTTTCCCTGTAAAATCATTTTTCCCTGTTCTTCCGGCGATGAACTTATTTGAGGCGTTTGCCCTGATTTTTCAAGCATCACCATCCGGTTTTCCAGATTCCCCAGCCTGGAATTCTGGTCATTGATGCGAAGGGATTGTTCTTCTGTTTTTTGGGAAAGGTCTGAAAGCGAATGGTTATTCTCTTCAATTCTCCCCTGAATCGTTTGTAAATCTACCCCGATCTGGTCCAGTTTTAAAAACGCGTCCCCCTGTTCTTTGGTCGTTGTTTGCACCCTGTCTTTCACCACCCGTTCATTGGCGTCCAGAGTCAGGTTCACCCGCGCCATTTTATCTTTCAGTTGATCCATTTCAAGGTGGAGATCCGTAACGTCGGATTGAAAAGCGCACCCCCCTGCCGTTAGAAAAAAGAAACCGGCTAAAACGACCTTGCCAGCGACGTTTCCATTTTTATTCATTCCAAATCCCCCATCATTCATATTTGGGAAGCCTGTGCCACAAAGCTTGCTCGCGAGCGCTGCCGCAGCGAAGCTATGTTTTTTATGCCCCCAACCCCCCCGATTTCGCGCAGGCAAGCCTGCGGCTCAAGTCATCTTCCGGGTTAACGCGGAAGAGGCGACCATGCCGGATTAATAAAATTTCCATTGACCTGAGTCAGTTTTTCCACTTCTGTCCCTTCCGAGGTCATCATATAAATATTTTGTTTTCCTCCGCGGTTTGAACTGAACGCCAGATGTTTGCTGTCCGGCGCCCATACCGGTGATTCATCGTCATAAGAATTTGAAGACAAACTGACTTTCTTTTGTCCATCCGGACTAATTAAACAGATATGGAGCCTATTTTCAAACCGGCAGGTATAAGCAATCCAATCTCCCTTGGGCGACCAGGACGGAGTCGTATTATAATCACCTTCAAAGGTTAAACGCCTTACATTGGTTCCATCGCTGTTCATGACATAAAGCTGAGGCGTCCCTCCCCGGTCGGAATTAAAAACCACTTCATGCCCTGTCGGAGAAAAGGAAGGAGAAAGATCATTTCCCTGACTGAAGGATAACCTTTGGATATTTTTTCCCTCTTCAGTCGCGGTAAAAAGCTGTGTCTGACCTTCCACACTTCCGGCAAATAGAATGCGGTTCCCGTTCGGAAACCAGACCGGGGACAAGTTAAGGCCCCCTGAGGTCACTTTCCATCGTTTGGTCGTCGTCATGTCTGTGATCCAAACATCTGGATTCCGGTCGATATAAGACGTGTAGGAAAGCTTCTTTCCATCAGGACTCCACCGGGGAAGAAGGTTAATGGTATGGTTTAAGGTTACCCGTTGTGGATTAAAGCCATCATAATCCATTCGATAAATTTCCTTGGACCCGCCGGCATCGGACACATAAGCAATCGCGGTTTCCGCAATTCCCTCCTCTCCCGTCAGCTGATAAATGATCTGATCCGCAGATCGGTGACTGATCATCCGAATATATTTCACAAAATTCTTAAAGTCTCTTTCCCATAGCCATTTTCCGGTTTTCCCGTTATACAAAGCGACATCCAGATGTAACTGGTCTCCCTCAATTTTAACCCTGCCGCTCAGAATAATTTCGACATGATCCTCCGCAATTTTCTTCACAAAATCGGCTGGAAGGGTTGAGGCAGACTGGACATTGGAAAGGTCGATCAATTGAAAAGAAAGGGATCGCTTCAGATCGGCCAGGAGAACCTCTCTCAGGGCTTTGGCCTCTTTTTCAAGTCCCGGATCGGATTGGAATCCCAATACACCCAAAGGCGTTCGCGGAGATTCTGTTCTCTGAATCTCAATGTGAACGTCCGAAGAAAAAGCAGGCGCGGCCTTCACAATCAAGAAACCTGTAAAAAAATAAATCAAAAATTTAAAAACAAACAATCAAAAACTCCGTTATCATGATCCTTTATTTTGGGAAAAAGTACAAGTAATTTCAACCGAGAGATTGGGATAATCAGCCGGTAAGGGCCCAAATGAACGGGATTCCACAACAGCCCTCTGGGCGGCCTGGTCAAAAAACGGGTCGCCGGAACTTTTAATAATTTTAGGAAATTTTACCAGCCCTGTTTTTAATATATCAAACGACAGGGTCACCTCCTTTGGCGCTCCTTTAAAAGAAAGAGGGTTCCAGTTACTTTCAATTTTACGCTTCACCCAATCGGCGTAATTTGGGTTGATTTCCGAGATTTGCGCAATTTCTACTTTTTGAATTTCGACCGGGACGGTTTCTTCTTTTTTAGTTTCTACCAACGGAGAAACGGAATTTTCGACCTCAGGTTGAACGACAGGAATCGGTTGCACGGCCTCTTTACTGGCGGATTTTACAGGAAAGGCGTCAACTGAACGAGGCAACGGTTTTAATTTGATATGAGGCGGCGCTGTCTTTTTCTGAATTTTGGGGGGGGCAACCGGTTCGGCTTTTTTAACAGGCTCGGATGGAAAAGTTTTTTCTTCCAAACGGGGCTGCGGGAGAGAAAGGAGTTGAACGGATAAAATATGCGGTTTAATTTTCGGCTGTTTCCATTCAAAATGATGCAAAACAAACAAACCGGCCAATAAAAAAAGATGGAGGCCGGCAGAGAGCTGGACCATTGGCTTCATTTGATCTAACCTCGCGATCATCAGCGAATGGGTGATGTGCCTTCGGGGTCTGTAACCATTCCAAGACGATCGATCCCGGTCTTTTTAATGACATCCATAACCTGCACCACTTCTCCATAAGAAACATCCCGGTCTGCACGCAGATAAAGTGTGACGTCCGGCCGTTTTTGTCTCAGGGTCGTTAATTGCCCCTCTAATTGACGAAGCGAGACAAGCCTTGACTCGAAATAGATTTTCCGATCTTTGACAATCGAAATTGTTTTCCCCTCTTCCGCTTTCATGGTATTAACCTCTGATTTTGGCAATTTTAAATCAATTCCCCGGTAGAGAAGAGGGGCCGTGACCATGAAGATAATCAACAAAACCAAAACCACGTCGACCAAAGGGACAACATTGATTTCGGCCATGTATTTTTTGGGTTCAAACCGGTTCATTCCGCAACCGACGCGGGAAGTTTCGCTGGTTTAAATTGTTCCTCAAAATAGAATAATAACTCTTCTGAAAATCCCTCCATTTGGCAGTTGATCTTTCGAAGACTGTTCAAAAAATAGTTATAGGCGATTACAGCGGGAATAGCGGTTAGAAGGCCGGCCGCTGTCGCGACCAGGGCTTCTGCCACACCGGGGGCGACGGCGGCAATATTGGCCGTGCCGAGCTGACTAATATTTTGGAAAGCATCGATAATGCCTAATACCGTCCCGAATAAACCTATAAAGGGAGAGATATTTCCAATGATCGCGAAATAGGAAAGGAAGTTTTCAAGGAAAGCCATTTCTTCATCAGAAACCGTTCTTAAGAGCTGTCTCAAACTTCCTAAATTTAAATTCCGGCCTGCCTCATGTAAATGTTCAAGCTCAAGTTGAGTGGAAAGAGTCCCTTGTCTTTGCAACCTCCGGAGGCTCTCCAGATAAAGGGGAGCCAGAGGACTTTCTTTAAATTTTAAAGCCCCTTTTTTTAACGAAAGGATATCTTTGCTTCTTTTAAATTCAAGAAGAAAGTGTTTTGTCGCTGATTTCGCGCGAAAAAAAATCCGGAATTTATAAAAAATACCAGCCCACGAAAACACTGAAAGAATGAGGAGAAGAATTAAAACAGATTGGGTGACATATGAGGATGTGAGGATCAGTTCAATCAAATTTTGTCATCTACAGAACATATGGCGGGGCCGACGAGGATCGAACTCGCGACCTCCGGCGTGACAGGCCGGCGTTCTAACCAACTGAACTACAGCCCCGTTAATCTATTTATAGGGGGCTCGCGTCGCCCCCTCCCTCCGAGCTTGCTTTGGGAGATGTCCCACAACGGACATATGGTTTTTCTGGAGCTTCCCCTTCTCGCTCGCTGGGTAAACCCCCAATTATCAAACAAAAAAAATTATCCTGTTGTTGAATAGGCGGAACAGGGATTGAACCTGTGACCTTCGGCTTGTAAGGCCGACGCTCTGCCAACTGAGCTATCCGCCCAGAAACGATGGCAGAGGATTTTGACAGCCCAAGACCAGCGATAGACTTCGCACCCACTTATTAATCATGTCATTGCGAGCACCGAAGGGTGCGTGGCAATCTTATCGTAAAATCTTGAGATTGCTTCACTTTGTTCGCAATGACAGCTTTCTAACTCTGTTCTTGGGATGAATGGAGCATCAGGCTTTGCCTGTGCGAAATTGAATAGACTTTTTCTTTTCTTTTTTATTTTAGCCCTCACTTCGCCGGTTCGGGCCCAGGACGAGCCCCGCCTTTCCCGTATTCCCTTATTTACCAATTTTGATACAGGGGCCAACGTCAGAACATTGGCCATGGAGGGAGACACCCTTTGGATCGGATTGTCAAACGGAATCATTCGATTTGAAACCCAATCAAAGGACGCCTATGAGATTTTTACCGTCAGGTCCACCCATAATGCATTTTTAAGCAACGGAATCTTTAAAATTAAAATTGATGACCAGGGGAATAAGTGGTTTGCGACCTATGGGGGGGGCCTGGCAAAATATAATGGAAAGGACTGGATGGTCTTTACTCCCTATGGGATGGGTTCCACCCATTACGGTCCTGATTGGGTTCAGTTTAAAGAGGGTCAGGGATTAGGGGATTTATGGGTTTACGATCTCCTTTTTGACAAGGGAAAAATATGGGTCGCCACCTGGAAAGGAGCTTCACTTTTCGACGGTAAAACCTTCCAAACCTTCGCCACTAAAGAAGGCCTCCCGGATAAATGGGTTTACGCGATCGGCCAGGAAAAAGACGGATCACTCTGGTTTGGGACAGAGGGAGGCGTTTCGCACTTTACCGGGTCAAAATGGATTAATTATTCCCATCAAGACGGACTGGGCGCGGAAATCGCCGATAAGGTTCCTTCTCAAGGGGAAGGTTCTTCGTCTTATCATCATGCGGTCCCCGGGAAAAAAATCATGACCTCCAACCCGAATTATGTTCTGACCATGGTCATCGACTCAAATAACAATAAATGGTTCGGTACGTGGGGAGGAGGCGTCAGTCGATTTAACGGAAAATCGTGGAAGAACTTTACCAGAGAAGATGGTCTGGGAGGGGATTTTGTCAACGCTTTGACTTTTGACGCTAAAGGACGCCTTTGGGCAGGAACCAACGGCGGCGCGAGCTACTATGACGGCAATACCTGGAAGACCCTTAATGAAAATGACGGTTTACTTAACAACAATGTCTTCGCCATTACCTTTGACAAACAGGGGAATGCCTATTTTGGAACCTGGAAGGGGTTATCCAAAATGACGGCAATAGAGTAGATTTCCCTCAGACAGTCGCTCCATAAATACCTTCGATAACATGTAGGAATGCGCCAAGGATAATAAGCAAAGCTCTAATCAGCATGCCGATTGTTTTCAGGGGCATATTGCTTTTGACGCTTACGAATTTTCCGACTGTTAAATCAATTCTCGCAGGGGCATGAGCCGAGCGGACATTGCCAATGCGACCAAAGGACATAGCCAAGGGAGCGAAGCAAATGAGCGTGCCATACGGGGGTCAGGCTTTTACTTTTTGACATTGAAGATTGACTCCAATTGCGCCACCCGCATTCTCAAGGTCTCTGTTCTTTCCACCCGCTCTCTCAGTCGGCGGATCGTCACACTCAGTGTCGCAACATCTCTCCCAAATCGCTTGCCAACTTCTGTCAGTGTAGCACTCCCTTTCTGAATCGCTAACCACCCAATCATCGCCCTCGCTTCCGACCTCCTCCTCCCTTGTCCCCGGGCACTAAGTTCCTCTTCCTTTAGTCCGTAGTGGTGACAAACTGCCTTGACAATTTTATGGAGTGAGACTGGTTTGTCAATTTTCTTTTCTGCTTTGGCCAAGACTTCTTCAATAAATCGGTCTTCTCCTAAAATTCTCCCGTTTCCTTCTCCTGAATGAAATTCTTCTCGATAGTCTTCGTCGATTCCTTCCCATATAAATTTCTCATACCGTTGCCGGGATTCTCTCTCCGTTTTTCCCAGTTGTTTGAGTATCCATTCCGTGGTTAACCAAGGATTCTGGTTTATCCCAAGATAGCTTAAATGGCTGCTCCATCGGTATTCTTTGGGGTCTTTTACCCATCCCACCCGCACAGGATTTAAATGAATGTATCGGACTAATTCCAATAAATAACTCTCCTTCTCAACCAAAATCGATTTGTAACGCCCTTGAAATAAATGCCCGACCCTTTTTTGTTGACGATTGATCCAGCGGGTATATCGAAAGGCAAGGTTTTGCATGATCTTGGATAACGGTTTCTCTCCGACTTGAATCGCCAGATGTAGATGATTCTTCATTAAGCAATAAGCATGAACCCGATACCCATATCGAAAAACCCCTTCTTGAAGGAGGAGATAGAGATGGTACCGGTCTGCTTCAGTAAAAAATATCGGCTGTCCCCCGTTTCCCCGCAACATGACATGATATACTCCACCCACCAGGTGAATTCTCGGTTTCCGTGCCATGTTATCATCAATATATCAAACACATTACTTTGTCAAGTTGTAAAAGCCTGACGGGCCTGCGACATAAAAGTGGGTTTTTAGATTTGCCTCTTTTTTTTGGTTATGTTATTGTAGAATAATATCTACAATAAGGAGGTTGACTATGGTTGATATCCAAACGATTCAAGTCCGGCGAGAGGCTATTCTGAGCGAGATGAGGTCGATTTCCTCAATGAAACGAGGGACGATCAACGAGCAATTCCTGAAGGTCTCGCAGAAGGGTAAGAAGCATCCTGTTCTGCGGGGACC